>JANNLM010000136.1:0-1562 GCA_031396825.1 Gammaproteobacteria bacterium
GGCGACGGCCCGCACGACTGCGACACGCTGGCCATCACGGTCAACAATCCGCCGGTGATCGGCAACGTCCTCAATCAGTCGATCCAGGAGAACGGCACCACCGGTGCGCTCGGCTTCTCGGTCAGCGACACCGAGACCGCCGCCGGCTCGCTCACCGTGACGCGCAGCTCCAGCAACACGACGCTCGTGCCGCTGGCCAACGCGGTGCTGGGCGGCAGCGGCGGCAGCCGCACCATCACCGTGACGCCGGCGGCCAACCAGTTCGGCTCCAGCACCATCACCCTCACGGTGACCGACGCCAACAGCCAGACCGACGTGGACACGTTCGTCGTGACGGTCAACGACCAGCCGACGGTGAGCAACATCGCCGACCAGTCGACTGCGGAAGACACCGCGATCGGGCCGCTGGCCTTCACGGTAGGCGACGGCGAGACGGCCGCGGGGTCCCTGACGATGTCCGGCGCCTCCAGCAACACCACGCTGGTGCCCAACGCCAACATCGTGTTCGGCGGCAGCGGCGCCAGCCGCAACGTCACGATCACGCCGGCGGCCAACCAGTCGGGCTCGACCACCATCACCGTCACGGCTTCCGATCCGTCCGGCGGCAGTGGCTCGGACACCTTCCTGTTGACGGTCACCTCGGACAACGACCTGCCGACGATCAGCGCCGTGTCCAACCAGACCATTGCCGAGGACGGCGCGACTTCCGCGCTCGCGTTCACCATCGGCGACACCGAGTCGGCCGCGACGCTGCTGACGATGGGCGGCGCCTCGAGCAACACGACGCTGGTGCCCAACGCGAACATCGTGTTCGGCGGCAGCGGCGCTAGCCGCAACGTCACCGTGACACCGGCGGCGAACCAGTTCGGCACCTCGACCATCACGCTGACCGTGTCCGATCCGGACGGCGGCTCGGCGCAAGAACCGTTCGTGCTGACCGTGAGCAACGTCAACGACGCGCCGTTGCTGGCGACGATCCCGGACCAGGGCGCCACCGACTTCGCGCTGTTCTCCTACCAGACCGTCGTCACGGACGCCGACCCCGCGGATTCCAGGAGCTACGGCATGTCCGGAGCGCCGGCCTGGCTCGGCATCTCCTCCGGCGGCCTCATCAGCGGCACGCCGCCCATCGGCACCACCGGCACCTTCAACATCACCGTGACCGTCAGCGATGGCGCGGGCGCTTCGGACAACGACCTGTTCGTGCTGACGGTGACGGCACCCGACACCGACAGCGACGGCATGCCGGACAGCTTCGAGAACCTGCATGGCCTCGACCCGAACAATCCGGCCGATGCGGCGCAGGACGCCGATGGCGATGGCCGGACGAATCTTCAGGAGTACCAGCAGGGCTCCGACCCGACGGTCGACGACGTCGACCCGGTCGTGACTGCGCCGGCGGACTTGACCGTGCCGTCCACCGGCTACCTCACCGTCGTCGACATCGGCGCCGCGAGCGCCAGCGATGGCCTCGACGGGACGCTGACGGCGACATCGAACCTCGCGTCGAACGCGCTGCGCCCGGGCCGCTACGTCGTGACCTGGACGGCGCAGGACGGCAA
>JANNLM010000147.1:0-4829 GCA_031396825.1 Gammaproteobacteria bacterium
AGGTAGCGCTCGTCGGCCAGCAGCGCGGCGTTGTCGGTGCCGACGTCGAGGCTGATCGGCAGCGTCTGCGCCGGATGGATGCCGGCCGCAGCCACGTACAGCGCCAGCTTGCCGATCGGGATGCCCATGCCGCCGGCGCCCTGGTCGCCGACGCCGAGGATGCGCTCGTTGTCGGTGACCACGATCAGGCGCACGTCCTCGAACGGCGCGTTGCCGAGCACCTCGTGCACGCGCCCCTTGTGCTGCGGCGTGATCCACAGGCCGCGGCCGCGCCGGAAGATCTGGCTGAAGTCCTGGCAGGCGCGCGCCACGGTCGGCGTGTAGACGATCGGCAGGAACTCGTCGATGTGGTCGACCAGCACCTTGTAGTACAGCACCTCGTTGCGGTCCTGCAGCGCGGCCAGGCCGATGTATTTCTCCAGCGGATCGGCCTTGCGCGCGATGTTGTCCACCATGCGCTTGCGCTGCAGCTCGATCGTGCCGACGGCGTGCGGCAGCAGGCCCTCGAGCCCGAACGTGCGGCGCTCCTCGTGTGTGAACGAGGTGCCCTTCGAGTACATGGCGTGCGCCAGCAGTTCGGCGCCGCGAAGCGGAACTTCAAGGACCGGCCGCCCGTCCTTGCCCTGCGTTAGCTTGAAGCGTTGCATGCCAACCCCCACGCGACGCGAGGCCGCCATTATGCTTGAGCCGTGACCGACATCCCCATGCCCTCGCCGCGCGACCCCTATGCCGCGCTGCGCTACCCGGAATTCCGGCGCCTCGTCAGCGCCACGTTCCTGATCACCGTCGCGATCCTCATCCAGGAAGTCCTGCTCGGCTACGAGGTCTACCTGCTGACGCGCGATCCGCTGGCGCTGGGTTTCGTCGGCCTGGCCGAGGCGGTGCCGTTCATCGCGCTGGCGCTGTTCGGCGGCCATCTCGCCGACCGCCGCGAGCGGCTGACACTGATGCGCTGGAGCCTGGCCACCATCATGCTGGGCTCCGTCGTGCTCGCCGTGCTGATGCAACCGACGGTGCGCGAAGGATTGTCCACGACGGTGCAGCTCGTCGGCATCTACGGCACCGTGTTCCTGCTGGGTCTCGCGCGCGGCATCTACTCGCCGGCGGCCTCGTCGCTGAAAGCCTTCCTGGTGCCGCGCGAGCTGTATCCGAATTCCTCGGCCTGGATCAGCTCGTTCTGGCAGGCCGGCGCGGTGGCCGGCCCCATGCTGGCCGGCTTCGCCTACGCCGCCTTCGGCCTGGAGGGCGCACTCGAGCTGGTGGTCGCGATCTTCGTCGTCGGCCTGTGGCTGATCTTCGGCATCGCCAAACGTCCGGTGACGGCCCCGCCGGAAGCCGAGGGCCTGTGGACCAGCCTGCGCGAAGGATTGGCCTACGTCTGGCGCACCAAGGCGATCCTGCACTCGATCACGCTCGACATGGTGTCGGTGTTCTTCGGCGGCGTGCTCGCCATCCTGCCGATCTACGCCGAGGACATCCTGCACGTCGGCCCGCAGGGCCTGGGCGTGCTACGCGCCGCGCCCTCGGTCGGCGCGCTGCTGGTGATGTTCCTGTGCGCCTATTACCCGCCGACCGAGCGCGCCTGGCGCAACCTGCTGTGGTCGGTGACGGGTTTTGGCGTGGCGACGCTGGTGTTCGCGGTGTCGGAACTGTTCTGGGTGTCGGTCGTGATGCTGTTCTTCACCGGCGCCACCGACAGCATCAGTGTGATCATCCGCCAGACCCTGCTGCAGGCGCTACCGCCGGACCACTTGCGCGGGCGCGTGGTGTCGGTCAACAGCATCTTCGTCACGACCTCGAACGAACTCGGCGCGTTCGAGTCCGGCGTGGCGGCGAAGCTTTTGGGCGTGGTGCCTTCGGTGATTTTCGGCGGCGCGATGACGCTGGTGACGGTCGGGATCGTCTGGCGCCGGTCGCGCGAGCTTCTGACCCAGCGCTTGCTCTAAAAAGGGGACGCACATCTTTTTTAATTGTGTGCGTCCCCTTTTTGTTAGAGGCGGATGTGCACCCACTCGCGCCGCTGCCAGGCGACCACGAACACGCCGGTCTGCAGCGAGCGGTACAGCGTCATGCCGAGCCACACCGCGGTCAGGCCGAAGCCGAGCATCGGCCCGAGCACGTAGGCGAGCGGCAGGAACAGCAGCCACTGGAAGCCGACCGACACCTTCATGACCAGGCCGGTGGCGCCGGCGCCGAGCAGGGCGTGCATCAGGATCAGGCCCAGGCCGTCGAGCAGGATGCCCAGACCGACCAGCTGCAGCGGCACGCGCGCGATCTCGACCAGGTGCGGGTCGCGCAGGAAGAAGGCCAGGATCGGGCCGGGCACCAGCAGCATCGGCAGCGCCAGCACCAGGAACAGCCAAGAGGCGACCTTGTAGACATCCCAGGCCCAGCGGTGCGCGTCCTCCGGATCCTTTCGGCCCAGCGCCTGGCTGACCAGCGTGGTCGCCGCGAGGCCAAAGCCGATTCCCGGCAGCACCGCGAGCAGCGTGATGTTCACCAGCACGTTGGCGGCAGCGAGCTCGGGGGTGCCGATCTGGCCGACGATCCAGAACAACATGGTGAAGCCGCCGGAGAACAGCAACTGCTGGACGCAGGTCGGCATGCCGAGCTTGAGCAGGGCGCGGATCTGGTCGCGATTGGGCAGGCCGTGCAGGAAACCGTGGCCCTTGGCGTGGCGGCTGGCGTGCCAGAAATAGGTCGCCGTGCCGACGGCGATGGCGAGCGAGGTGCCGATGCCGGCGCCGGCGGTGCCGAACGCCGGGAAACCGAACTTGCCGTAGATCAGCGTCCAGCTGAACAGGATGTTCAGCGCGTGCATCCAGACCAGCGTGTAGAGATACAGCCGCGTGAGCTTGACCGCGCTCCAGTAGCCGCGGAAGGAGAAGTTCATGCCGACGAGCGCGACCGCGACCAGGCGCCACTGCAGGTAGGGCACGCCGGCCTCGGCCACGGCCGGGTCGTTCACCATCGCCGGGAAGAACGACGGCGTGAACCAGATCAGCAGCGCCGACAGCGGCACGCCGACGGCGACCGACAGTAGCAGGCCGCCGTTGAGCGGGATCGCGGATTCGCCGACCTTGCCTTCGCCGACGCGGCGCGCCGCCATGGCCTGCACCGCGGTAGACAGGCCGGTGATCGCCGCCACCGCCATGAAGTTCATGAAGTTGGCGAGGCCGCAGGCGGCCAGCGCGGCGGCGCCCAGGCCGCCGACCAGCCAGGTGTCGACGAGGTTGAGGACGTTCTGCGACATCATGCCGCCGATGATCGGCAGCGAGAGGTGCAGGATTTCGCGGTTCCGGTCTTTCAGGTGGCTTCGACGACGCTGGCCAGCGTGGCCGCCAGGTGCAGGCGCTCCCTGTCGAGTTGGATCAGCGTGAGCACGGCGAAGCTGGGGCGGGGCCCGGCCAGCGCGCCAGCCCACGTCTGCACCGGCTTGCCGGCGGAAGGGGTGATGCCGAGCGCGCCGAGCCGCTCGGGCACCAGCGCGCGGCTGCCGTCGTCGAGCGCGGCGCTGCTGCTGCGCACCTCGAGCCAGGAGCGCAGCGCGCGGCCGGGCAGGTTCAGGGTGGTGCGTGCGCGCAGCCGCAGGCGCTCGCCGCCGGCGTCCGGTTCGGTGGCCGCCTCGAAGGTGAATTCCAGCCACGCGCCGCGGCGCGACGGAATGCGGCCGCTGAGCGAGAACCCTTTTCCCTGGAGGCGCCGCGCGACAAATGCTTCGCCGCGCTCACGCAGCCGACTTACCATTCCCATATGTCCTCATCTTACCGTTTCACCGTCAGCGGCCTGGTGCAGGGCGTGGGCTTTCGCTACTCGGCGCTGGCCCAGGCGCGCCGGCTCGGGCTGACGGGCTGGATCGGCAATCGCGCCGATGGCGCGGTCGAAGGCGTGGCCGGCGGTGCGCCGGAGCAGCTCGAGGCATTCCGCGCGTGGCTGACGCGCGGCCCGCCCGCGGCGCGGGTCGAAGGCGTGGAGTGGCTGGAATCAGCCGAGCCCGCCGGGCCCGGCTTCGAGATCCGCGGCTAGATCTCGAGCGACGGCCGGTCGGCCGGCAGGAAGTCGAACTTGAAGGTGCGCTTGGTCGTCTTGGCGTCGGCGTAGTCGGCGATGCGCTGCAGGCGCTTGGGCACCTTCATCAGCTTGTCGCGCGCCGCTTCGCCGGCGGCATTCAGGCCGGTGAGGGCGCCGATCTTCCAGTGGTCGAGCAGCTCCTCGACGATCTTCTGGTACTCGCGCGGGCCGAATACTTCGGCGCGGCGGATCACTTCGCTCATCTCGTCGAAGCCGCTGACGGTGTGGCCCGGCATGCTGAAGCCGAGCGTGACCTTCTGCAGCGACACCAGCGCCTGGTTCGGGTCGTGCGCGAGGATCTCGCCAAAGGCGGCGCGGTAGAACTGGTAATGGCGCGACTCGTCGCCGGAGATGTGCGCCAGCACGCGCTGCAGGCGCGGCTCGTAGGTAGCGGCCAGGCGGCCGGTGTTGGAATGGGAGACCTGCGTGGCCTTCTCCTGCAGGCTGGTATACGCGAGCAGGCGGTAGGGGTCCTGCTCCCATTCGGGGTCGAAGCCAGCCTCGATGTACTGGTATTGGAGCTGCTCGAGTGCCGTCATCTGGTACAGGCGCGCGTCGCGCACGTAGTCGCGGATGGCGCAGCCGTGGCGGTCTTCTTCGGCCGTCCAGGTGTAGTTCCACTCCGACCAGGCGTTGCCGGTGCCGAAGTTCGCGGCGATCAGGCGGTGGAAGTGCGGCAGGCCTTCCTCGGTCAGCAGGTTCAGGGCCAGGGCCACCAGCACCGCCACCGGGATGCCGCGGGCGGCGTCGCGCAGGCG
>JANNLM010000173.1:0-10616 GCA_031396825.1 Gammaproteobacteria bacterium
GTCAACGGCCGCGAGCTGCGCTGCAAGGTGGTGGGCGAGGGCGGCAACCTCGGCATGACGCAGCTCGGCCGCGTCGAGTACGCGCTGGGCGGCGGCCGCATCAACACCGACTCGATCGACAACAGCGGCGGCGTGCACAGCTCCGACCGCGAGGTCAACATCAAGATCCCGCTCAACGGCCTGATGCAGGCCGGCTCGCTGACGCGCGACAAGCGCGATCCGCTGCTGGCGCGCATGACCGACGACCTCGCCGGCGCGGTGCTGTACGACAGCTACGTGCAGTCGCTGGCCATCAGCCTGCTGGAGAAGGACGCGCCGGCCCGCCTCGGCGAGCACGCCGACCTGATCCGCCTGCTGGAGCGCGACGGCCTGATCACGCGCGCGGTCGAGTACCTGCCCGACGACGAGGCCATGACCGAGCGGCGCACGCGCGGCAAGGGCCTGACGCGGCCGGAGCTGGCGATCCTGGTGTCGTGGTCGAAGATCTCGCTGTTCGACGCGATGCTGAAGTCCGAAGTGCCGGACGACGCGTTCTTCGTGCGGGACCTGCTGGCCTACTTCCCCGGCGAGCTGGTCAAGAAGTACCGCGAGGCGCTGGCGAACCACCGCCTGCGGCGCGAGATCGTGGCGACGGTGCTGTCGAACGCCGTGGTCAACCGCATGGGCATCGCGTTCGCGCACCGCTTCGCCGAGGACCATGGCATCCCGCGCGCCGACGTCATCAAGGCCTACGCCATGGCGCACGAGGCCTTCGACGCCGACCGCTACTGGTCTGCGATCCAGGCGCTCGACAACCAGGTGCCGGCGGCGCTGCAGTTCAAGCTGTTCGGCCGCGCCATCGGCCTGATCAAGCACGCCACCACCTGGCTGATCAACGCCAAGTACACGCAGCGGCCGATCGGCGACGTCATCACGCGCTTCAAGAAGCCCATTGCCGAGATCGAGACGCTCATTCCGGACATCCTGCCGCCCAGCTACCGCACCGCGTGGGACAAAGCGGTCGAGAGCATGGAGAAAGACGGCACTCCGCCCAAGCTCGCGCGGCAGCTGGCCGGCACCATGGTGATCGGCTCGGCGCCGGACATCATCGACCTGTCGCGCGAGGCCAAGGTGCCGCTGGCCGAGGCGGCCGGCGTGTACTTCGGCATCGGCGACCGCCTGCGCGTGCTGTGGCTGCTGTCGTCCGTGATCGGCCTCACCGTGCAGTCGGCGTGGCAGGCGCTGGCGCGCAGCAACCTGCGCGACGACACCTACCGGCTGCACCGCCTGATCGCGAGCCGCATCCTGCAGACGCCCGGCAAGAGCGCCGAGGAACGCATCGACAACTGGGTCAAGGCCCACGAAGCACGCCTGAAGTTCGGCGTGCAGCGCCTGCAGGAACTGCACGTGTCCACGCCGGTGGACTTCATGGTGCTGGCGGTCGGCGTGCGGGAGCTGCGCAAACTGTCGCAGTTGTAGGAGCGCCCCTTGGGCGCGACCGATTCGAGCCTCCGCGCCTTCTACCGGGACATGACCGTCCCGGAGCGCCGCACCTTCTGGGCGTGCTTCTGGGGCTGGCTGCTGGACGGCATGGACTTCATGGTCTATCCGCTCGTCATCGGCACGCTCATCGCGCTGTGGCAGATCGATCGCGGCACCGCGGGCCTGGCAGTGACGCTCACCTTGCTGTTCTCGGCCATCGGCGGCTGGGGCGCGGGATTCCTCTCGGACCGCATCGGCCGCGTGCGCACGCTGCAGATCACCATCCTGTGGTTCTCGTTCTTCAGCCTGCTGTGCGCGTTCGCGCAGGACTTCACGCAGCTGATGATTTGCCGCGCGCTGCTCGGGCTGGGCTTCGGCGGCGAGTGGGCTGCGGGCGCGGTGCTGATTGGCGAGACCATCCGCGCGCAGTACCGCGGCCGCGCGGTCGGCTGCGTGCAGTCCGGCTGGGCCGTGGGCTGGGGCCTGGCGGTGCTGCTGCAGGCGGCGCTGTTCACGCTGCTGCCGGCCGAGCAGGCCTGGCGCTGGTTGTTCGCGGTGGGCGCTGCGCCCGCACTGCTGGTGTTCTACGTGCGCCGCAACGTGGTGGAGCCGGCGGTGTCGCAGCGCCAGCGCGAGAGCGGGCAGCACGCGGGCATCTGGGAAATCTTCGCGCCCGGCATCCTTCGAACCACGCTGCTGGCGTCCTTGCTCGGCGTGGGCGCGCAGGGTGGCTACTACGCCATCACCACCTGGTTGCCGAGCTTCCTGCGCGTCGAGCGCGGCCTGACCGTGGTCGGCTCGGCGGGCTACCTGGGCTTCGTGATCAGCGGCGCCTTCGCCGGCTACCTGGTCGGCGCGTGGCTGGCCGACCGCATCGGCCGGCGCCGGTTGTTCCAGTCGTTTGCGATCGGCGCAACGGCCGTCGTCATCGCCTACACGCAGCTGCCGATCAGCGACAACCTGATGCTGGTGCTCGGGTTTCCCCTCGGCTTCTTTGCCAGCGGCTATTTCTCCGGCTTCGGCGCCTTCCTCACCGAGCTGTTCCCGACGCGCCTGCGCGGCTCGGGGCAGGGCTTCGCCTACAACTTCGGCCGCGGCATCGGCGCGCTGTTCCCGACGCTGGTCGGTTATCTCTCGGCGACGATGTCGCTGGCCAACGCCATGGCCTTGTTCGCGCTGATCGCCTACTGCCTGCTGTTCGCGATGGCGACGCTGCTGCCGGAGACACGTGGCAGGATACTGGAGCCATGACCGCGATCGACCTCAACGCGGACCTTGCCGAGGGCTTCGACGACGACGCGATGCTGGACCTCGTCTCGAGCGCCAACGTGGCGTGCGGCTTCCACGCCGGCGACGCGGCCACCATGCGGCGCGTCTGCACCGGCGCCGCGCGACGCGGCGTGCGCATCGGCGCGCAGGTGAGCTACGACGACCTCGAAGGCTTCGGCCGGCGCGACATGGATCCGCCGCCCGACCAGCTCGCTGCCGACGTGCTGTATCAAATTGGTGCGCTCGCGGCGTTCGGCGAGGTGGTCTACGTCAAGCCGCACGGTGCGCTGTACAACCGCGTGGTCCACGACGAGCGCCAGGCGCGCGCGGTGGTCGAAGCCGTGAAGGCCTGGCGCGAGCCGTTGCCGCTGATGGGCCTGCCGGGCTCGCGCGTGCTCGCGCTGGCGCACGCGGCCGGGCTCAAGACCATCACGGAGGGCTTCGCCGATCGCGCCTACACCCCGGAAGGGCGGCTGGTGCCGCGCTCCGAGCCGGGCGCGGTGATCCACGATCCGGCCGACGCCGCGCGGCGCGCGGTGGAGCTGGCGCGCTCCGGCAAGGTTCGCTCGCTGTGCGTGCACGGCGATACTCCGGGCGCCGTGGCCATGGCCCGGCGCGTGCGGGCCGAGCTGGAGGCCGCGGGCTTGAAAATCACACCGTTCGCGTGAAGCTAAGGCGCGCGGGGCCGGACGGGTTGCTGATCGAGCTGCCGAGCCTCGACGACGTGCTGCGCCTTACCGCCGAATTGCGCCGGCGCAAACCGGCTGGCGTCACCGAAATCGTCCCGGCTGCGCGCACGGTGCTGCTGGTGGGCGTCGGGCTCGACGCGCTGGGGTTCGAACTGAAGGAGTGGCGCCTGCCGCCGGTCGCAGCCGATGAGCAACCGCCGGTCGAGATCCCGGTGCGTTACGACGGGCCGGACCTCGACGAGGTGTGCGCGCTCAAGGGTCTCACGCGTGACGAACTCATCGCGCTGCACACCGGCACGACGCTGACCACGGCGTTCTGCGGATTCGCGCCGGGCTTCGGGTATCTCAGCGGCCTGCCCGAGCGCTTGCACGTGCCGCGGCGCGCCTCGCCGCGTACCCAGGTGGCGGCCGGCAGCGTCGGTCTCGCGGGGGAGTTCACCGGCGTGTACCCGCGCGCCTCGCCGGGCGGCTGGCAGGTCATCGGCCGCACCGCGCTCGCCATGTGGGATGCGACGCGCAATCCACCCAGTCTGCTCGCGCCCGGCACGCGCGTGCGCTTCACCCGCGCATGATTCACGTCGAAAAGCCCGGCTCCTTGACGCTGATCGAGGACCTCGGCCGGCCGGGGCATGCGCACCTGGCCGTGCCGCGCTCGGGCGCAGCCGACCGGCCGGCCTGCATCCGCGCCAACCGCCTGGTCGGCAATGCCGACAGCGCCGCCGTGCTCGAAATGACGCTGCTCGGCGCGCGGCTGCGCTTCGAAACCGACGCGCTCATCGCGCTGACCGGCGCCGACATGGACGCGCGCCTGGACGAGGTCGCCCTACCGCCGGAAACCGCCGTGTCTGTGCGCGCTGGCCAGGTGCTGGCTTGCGGCGCGGCGCGTCGCGGCGTGCGTGCCTATCTCGCCGTCGCTGGCGGCATCGAAGCCCCCATGTTGCTCGGCAGTTGCTCGCACGACCTGCTCTCCGGGCTCGGGCCTGCGCCGCTGCGCGCCGGCGACCGGATCTCAATCGGAGCGGGGCGGGGCACTGCGCGCGCGGTGGGTGCGCCGCCGGCAATTGCCGACGTGGCCGCGCTGCGCTTCCTGCCGGGGCCGCGCGATGACTGGTTTACGCCGGCGGCGTTGCAGTGCTTGATCGCGGGCCCGTACACGGTGTCGCCGGACAGCAATCGCATCGCCATCCGCCTGGCGGGCCCGCTGCTCGCGCGCGCGGTCGAAGGCGAGCTGCCGAGCGAGGGCCTGGTTCCGGGCGCCATCCAGGTGCCGGGCAACGGCCAGCCGGTGGTGATGCTGGCCGACCATCCGACCACGGGTGGCTATCCGGTCATCGGCGTGGTGCTGCCGGCGGACCTGTGGCTGCTGGCGCAGGCGCGGCCTGGCAGCGCAGCGCGCTTCGCTCGCGTAAATTGACTCCGCCATGGACATCTTCATTCCCGAGCACGAGGTCGAGCTCACCGCCGTGCGCTCGCAAGGCGCCGGCGGGCAGAACGTCAACAAGGTGTCGAGCGCGATCCACCTGCGCTTCGACATCCGCGCCTCCTCGCTGCCGGGCGACGTGAAGGAACGCCTGCTATCGATGCGCGACGGGCGCATCAGCGACGACGGTGTCGTGGTCATCAAGGCCCAGACGCAACGCAGCCAGGAGCAGAACAAGTACGAGGCGCTCGAGCGCCTGCACGCGCTGGTGCGCCAGGCCGCCGCGCGGCCCAAGCAGCGCCGCGCGACCAAGCCGACGCGCGGCTCCAAGCAGCGCCGCATCGAGTCCAAGAAGCGGCGCAGCGCGACCAAGGCGCTGCGCGGCAAGATCGAGGAGTAGGGCGGCGATGCCGAATGAATTACGTTGAGCGTCCGCCGCCTGCCGCGCTGGCGCAGTTCGTCGAGTGTCTCTGGGTCGTTCGTGCGCCCATCGCTCGGCAGAAACGCATGCCGGAGCGAATCCTGCCGGACGGCTGTCCCGAGTGGATCATCCACGCGGGCGACCCGTTCGAGCGCCTGAGGGAAGGGCGCTGGATGCCGCAAGCGACGAGCTTTCTCGCGGCGACCCTGTCGCGCCCTTGGCAGGTCCGCGGCGGCAGGCGCATACGCACGCTCGGAATTCGCTTCAGGCCCGGCGCGGTCGCCGTGTTGCTCGACTTGGATTTGTCCGGCAAGGCGGACCGCGAACTGGATCTGGTTCCCGCGCTCGGCGCCGCGGCAACCAGCCTGACCCTGGCCGTGTGCCGGGCGCGCACGACCGCAGGCATGCTCGATGCGGCGCAGGAAGGCTTGATGACCTTGGCCAGGCCCAGGCTGCAGCGGTCCCCGTGGACGCGGCCGGCGGTGGATCACCTGCGCCGGCGCCAGGGCCGGCTGCGGATCGAGACGCTCGCCGGCGCGCTCGGAGTATCGCGCCGCCGCCTGGAGCGCGCGTTCCTGCGTGAGCTGGGCATCTCGCCCAAACGTTATGCGCGCATACTGCGGCTGAACGTCGTGCTGGCTTCGGTCGTCGCCGAAGAGCGCGCGCACATCACCCAACTGGCACTGGACGCCGGGTATTTCGATGAAGCCCACCTCCTGAGGGACTTTCGCGCGCTGGCCGGCCGCCGGCCGCGCAACAGCCGCCGCAGCGACGGGGAGATGGCACAGCACTTCACACGGCCCGAGCGCCTGCGCACGCTGCTGCTCGGTGACTGACGCATTTGTCCAATGCCGGCAGCGGATGGGGCACTAATCTTGGAGTTCCAAGCCAAAGGAATCACCATGAACACCAAAGTCACCGCTATGGGCGCTGCTGTGCTCCTGGGTCTTGCCGCCGGCGCCCAAGCCGGCGATGCCCCTGACCTTTCCCGCCTGTCCTGGCTCGAAGGCCAGTGGACCGGCACCAGGGATGGCGTCGAGACCGAAGAACGCTGGAGCTCGGTCAAGGGCGGTGGCCTGCTGGCGATGCACCGTGACGTGAAGGGCGGGCGCATGGTGGCCTTCGAGTTCCTGCGCATCGCCACCACGCCGGACGGCACCTTCTACTTCGGCTCGCCCATGTCAGCGCCGCCGACGCCGTTTCGACTGGTAGAGATGGGCGATCAGCGCGTGCGTTTCGAGAACAAGGCCCACGACTTCCCCCAGCAGATCGAATACTGGCTCGATGCCAAGGGCCAGCTGCACGCCCGCATCGAGGGGCCCATGGGCGGCAAGACGGTCCGCGAGGAATGGCAGTGGAAAAAAAGCGCGCCGTAGGCAACGTGGCCAAACTGAAGGACGGCGCCCATTGCGTCGTCGTCGGGGGTGCTCACACAGGAAAGTCCGGCACGGTCCGGGACATCAGGACCAGCAAGACCGGCCACGTAACCGTCACCGTCGTGCAGAAAGGCGGCGTGAGATTCAAGACTCTTGCCAAGAATGTCCAAGTCTAGTCCGCGGACCGCGAACCATCCCCAGCGGCCCGCGCCGTGAAGGCATTCGTCACCGGCGGCTCCGGCTTCGTCGGCCGCAACCTGATCCGCACCCTGCGCCGGCGCGGGGACGAGGTGCGCGCGCTGGCGCGCACGGCCACCGCCATCGAGGTCGTGACACAGCTCGGCGCCATCGGCATCGACGGCGACCTCGACAGCGTCGAGGCCATGCGCAAATGGATGGCCGGCTGCGACGTGGTGTTCCACGCGGCGGCGCTGGCGGCCGAATGGGGGCCGCGCGATGCGTTTGTGCATTTCAACGTCGACGGCACGCGTCACGCGCTGGAAGCGGCGCGCGCCGCTGGCGTGCCGTGCTTCGTGCACGTCGGCACCGAGGCGGCGCTGTGTGATGGCACGCCGCTGGTCGACGTGGACGAATCGCGGCCGCTGCCGGACCATCCGCTGCCGCGCTACCCGCAGTCCAAGAACCAGGCGGAGCGGTTGGTCGTTGCGGCCAACGCCCCGCAACTGCGCACCGTGGTCGTGCGGCCACGCTTCATCTGGGGCAACGACGACACTTCGGTGCTCACGGCGCTGGCGGCGGCGGTGAAAGCCGGGCGCTTCATGTGGATGGACGGCGGGCGCTATCCGACCTCGACCACGCACGTCGACAACGTCTGCGAGGGCCTGCTGCTCGCGGCCGAGAAGGGCCGTGGCGGCGAGGCTTACTTCCTCACTGACGGCGCGCCGGTGGAGCTGCGCGGATTCGTGACGCAGATGCTGGCGACGCGCGGCGTGGATCCGGGCGACAAGAGCGTGCCGAAGTGGCTGGTGCGGGTGCTCGCGCGGATCTGCGAGTGGGTATGGGAGACGTTCGGCCTGAAGGGCGAGCCGCCGGCCACGCGCATGGCAGTGCACCTGTTCGGCGAGCCGGTCACGGTGAACGACGCCAAGGCGCGGCGCGAACTGGGTTACGTCGGCAAGGTCACGCGCGAGCAGGGGATGGCGTCTTTATTGACGAGGGCTTGATAGTCTCACCCCCATGCTGCTCCGCTATTCCGTCGCACTCATGGCCGTGCTGCTCGCGTTCGGCATCGGCGTCCATGCCTGGCGCCAGCGGTCCTACGGACTCGCCTGCCTCGCGGGCTGGGTGGCAACGGTGGCCGTTGCGGCCCTGGGCCTTGCCTTCGCCGTGCCCGGCTCGCGGCTGCCGGGCCTCGATCTGCTGATTACGCTGCTCAACACCCTCGCCGCACCGCTGCTGCTGGCCTACGTGGTGCATGCAGTGCGGGGCACGCGGCTGCACTGGGCCTGGTTCCTGCCGTTCACGCTGCATGTGGTCGCCGCCGTCGTGATTGGTGTCGCGTTGCTCCAGCAAATCAAATTCACCACCTCGGTGCTGTACGAGTACGGCTTCACCGCGCTGGGCTGGGTGGTGTACGCGCGCGGCAGCGCGCCGCGCCGCGACTTACTGCCGGTGCTGGGCGTGCTGGTTGCGGTGACCACGCTGCATCTCGCCCAGTTGACGCAGATCCTGGCCCTCCAGGGGTTCTACGCCATGGACCTGGTCCGGCAGGCGCCGTTCATCGTGCTTGTCGTTTGGTTCGCGATCGCCATCGGCATGGCCGCAGCGGACTCCCCGGTGGTGCGGCGTTTGGTGCCCACGCTGGCGGCCACTGCGGATGACGAAGACCGCGCGCTGTTCGCGCGCATCGTGCGAATCATGGCCGAGCAGCGACCCTGGGCCGACCCCGAACTGGAAGTCGGCGGGCTCGCCGCGATGCTGGACACCAACCCCAACGCGGTGTCGCGGGCATTGAGCCGCGCCGGTGTCACGACCTTCTACGCTTTCGTCAACCTGCATCGGGTTCGCGAGGCGGAACGCCTGTTGCTCGATCCCAACGAGGCCAGGGTCAAGGTCGAGGCGCTCGGGCGCCAGGCGGGGTTCCGCAGCCGCTCGACCTTCTTCAAGGCCTTCCGCGAGCACACCGGGCTCACGCCCTCCGAGTACCGCGCCGCGCAGAGCGCACCGTCGTCCGCAGAATCGAGTCCGGCTGCGCCCTGACGGACCAAGATGTCCCCGCGCGGCCTATTCCGTGCGAAACGTTTCCACGAGACTACTCATCGAATTTGAAACGATGAGGAGTCTCCATGCATCAACCCAGCCTGCGCGTCCTGTGTGCCTGCACTCTGCTCCTGCTGACCGCGTGCGGCGGCGGAGGCGGGGGTGGCGGTGGCGGCCCACTTGACCTCGTCGCGGCCTTGGCCGCACCCGCCTCCGTCGTGCCCGGCGCGTCGTACACCTACACGGTGACCGGCACGGCGAACGGTGGCACGGTGCAGGCGGTCGGCGCCACGCTGACACTGCCTGACACGGTAGCGATCGGCGCGATCACCGGTGGCGGCGTGGTCTCCGGCAACGCGATCACCTGGCCCACTACAGCGGCGCTCGTGCCCGGCACGCCGCTCTCATACACGGTCACGGTGACGGCGCCTTCGATCGGTCCGCTCAACGCCACGCTGCAGCTCGCCACCACCAGTTCCGAGAGCGCCGCGAACAACAGCGCTACGCGCCGTACCGTGCTGGGATTCACCGTGCTCGCCACGCTCAACGGCGAGACTCCCGGCGACAGCTTCGGATTTCTCGTCGACACGATCGGCGACATCACCGGTGACGGCCGGCCGGATTTCGTCTCGACCTCGCCGTTCAGCGACGCTTCCGGCTTCAATGCCGGCCGCGCCTACGTCTACTCCGGCGCGACCTCGACGGTGCTCTACACCCTGAGCGGCACCGCCAGCGAGAACTTCGGCTGGTCGGCGGCCGCGGCCGGCGACGTGGACGGCGACGGCACCGGTGACTTCATCGTCGGCGGTCCCGGTGCAGGCGCCGGTGTGGCGCGCGTGTACTCCGGTGATGACGGCACACTCATCCGCACGCTCACCGGCCCCGCGGCCGGCTCCCGCTTCGGCGTGGCGGTCGCGAGCCTCGGCGACATCAATGCCGATGGCCGCGCCGACCTGCTGGTCGGCGCCGAGGACGCCGCAGTCACCGGCCAGGCGCTGGTCATCAGCGGAATCGACGGCGCGACGCTGCGTACCCACACGGGACCTTCGGGCATGAATTTCGGCCAGGGCGTCGCGGGCCTCGGCGACGTTTCCGGCGACGCGGTGCCGGATTACGCCATCGGCGGTGGATTCAACACTGGCGGTTTCATCGAGGTCCATTCCGGGGCGACCGGCGCACTGCTCTATACGGTCACGCCTGTCGCCACTGGCGTCGCGCTCGGCTTCATCTGGATCGACGCGGTCGGCGACGTGGACGGCGACTCGCGACCCGACTTCTTCGCCGCCGACATCAACGACAACGGCAACCGTGGTCGCGGCTACCTCATCTCGGGCGCGACTGGCGCGATCATCCGCACCCACGTCGGCGACGGCGGCGTGGAGCTGTTCGGCATCGCGCGCAACAGCGGCTTCGATGTGGACGGCGACACGGTGCCGGACCTGTTCATTGCCGGCTACCACAACAGCGAGGGCGCAGCCCAGGCGGGCAAGGCCTTCGTGTACTCCGGCGCGACCGGCGCGCTGCTGCGCACCATGACCGGCACACAGGCGGGCCAGACGCTCGGCTACGACGCGGCGCAGCTCGGCGACGTGGACGGCGACGGGCTGGTGGACTACGCGCTGACCGGCGGCCAGGAGACGGCGCCGGTCACCGGCATCGTCTACGTCATCAAGGGGACGGCGTTGCCCTGACAACTCACTCCGGCGTCGTGGGATCGATGACAGTCGCCACCAGGGAAACACGAGTGGCCGGGAAGCCAC
>JANNLM010000177.1:0-2645 GCA_031396825.1 Gammaproteobacteria bacterium
TCAGCAGCTCGACCATCTCGTCCATCAGGCGGTGAGGGTCGAAGCCCGGGCGGTACCACTCGAGCATGAGGAATTCGGGATTGTGGTGGCGGCCGAGGTCACCGGCGCGGAACACGTGGCACAGCTGGAAGATCGGCCCTGAGCCTGCGGCGAGCAGACGCTTCATGGCGAATTCGGGCGAGGTGTGCAGCCAGCGGCCGTCGCTCGCGCGCAGGCTGTCGATGTGGAAGTCCACCGTCGCGTGCCGCGACAGCACCGGCGTGTCCACTTCCAGCACGGAGCGCGCGGCGAAGAACGTGCGGATGCGCGACAGCAGCTCGGCGCGCGCGCGCAGGGTTTCGATCGAGGCGGAGGGCCGCCAGCTGGAGGTTGTCATCCTGAGCGCAGCGAAGGATCTCGTCCGGAAGGAGATCCTTCGGCGCGAGCGCGCCTCAGGATGGACACGCGCACCGGTGGACTATTTCCCCGCCCGGTTGAGGTATTCGCCGGTGCGCGTGTCCACCTTGACGATCTCGCCTTCGTTGATGAACAGCGGCACTTTCACGGTGGCGCCGGTCTCGAGCTTGGCCGGCTTGGTGCCGCCGGTGACGGTGTCGCCACGCACGCCGGGGTCGGTCTCGACGATCTTCGCCAGGATGAAGATCGGCGGCGTGACCTGCAGCGGAATGCCGTTCCACAGCAGCACCTTCACGGTGTCCTGCTCCTTGAGCCAGATCACGGCATCGCCAACCTTGCCCTTGTCGGCGGTGAGCTGCTCGTAGTTGGTCGGGTCCATGAAGTGCCAGAACTCGCCGTCGTTGTAGAGGTACTGCATGTCCACTTCGACGATGTCGGCTTCTTCGGCGGTTTCCGCCGAGCGCATGGTCTTCTCCATCACGCGGCCGTTCTTCAGGTTGCGGATCTTCAGGCGATTGAAGGCCTGGCCCTTGCCGGGCTTCACGTATTCGTTTTCGATGATTGCGTACGGGTCGCCGTCGAAAAGGACTTTGACGCCCGGCTTCATATCGTTCGTGCTGTAGGTAGACATTGAATTTGTCCTAATAATCAATAAGTTGCCGAATATGCTGTGACCGGCGAAAATGCGCGCGAATGATACAGACAAACACTGCCGCCCGACAGGTGCCGGCCTGGCAAGCGGAACTGGGGCACGCCTTCAGCCGGCCTGCCGACCTGCTGGCCTACCTCGGCCTGCCGGCCGACACGGCTTCGCTCGATCCGCAAGCGCTGCGTACCGCGGGCGCGAAGCGCCCGTCAAATCATTTCCCGCTGCGCGTACCGCGCGGCTACGCCGCGCGCATGCGCAAAAATGACCCGCGGGACCCGCTGTTCCTGCAGGTCTGGCACCAGCCACAGGAGGCCGACGAGGTCGCCGGATTCAACGACGACGCGGTCGGCGACCTCGCGCGACTCAAGGACGGCGGCATCATCCACAAGTACGCGGGCCGCGCGCTGGTGATCGCCACCGGGGCCTGCGCCGTGCACTGCCGCTACTGCTTCCGGCGCCACTTCCCGTACGGCGACGCCATGGCCTCGCGCGACCACTGGCACGAGACGCTGCGCGAGCTCGCTGCCGACCGCTCGATCAGCGAGGTGATCCTGTCCGGCGGCGATCCACTGTCGCTGAGCGACGCCAAGCTCGCGCCGTTGGCCGAGGCGCTCGAGTTCCTGCCGCACGTGCAGCGCCTGCGCATCCACACGCGCCAGCCGATCGTGCTGCCCGAGCGCGTGGACGAGGCGCTGCTGGCCTGGCTCGGCCGCGGCCGCCTGCAGAAAGTGGTGGTGGTCCACGCCAACCACGCGAACGAGCTGGACGAGGCGGTGCGGGATGCGCTGCGCCGCCTGGCGCAGGCCGGCGCGACGCTGCTCAACCAGTCCGTGCTGCTGTGCGGCGTAAACGACTCGGCTGACGCGCTGGTCAATTTGTCTACCCGGCTGTTTGAGTGCGGGGTTCTGCCCTACTATCTCCACATGCTCGACCGCGTCCGCGGCGCCGCCCATTACGACGTGCCGGAATCCAGAGCGCGCGAGCTCGTGCGCGCCGCGGCCGCGCGCCTGCCCGGTTACCTGGTGCCGCGCCTGGTGCGCGAAGAGGCCGGCGCGCCTTCGAAGACGGCGCTGAGCTGGTAATGAGCTCGCGGCCCGACCACACCATCACGCTGCAGGCCAGCACCTCGAAGCTGCTGGTGCTGAGCCCCGGCGAGGAGATCGCCAAGCGCATCGAGAGCCACCTGCGCAACGCCGGGCGCCCGGTGCGCGCGGCCTGGGTCACCGACCTCGAGGACCTCGAGGACGGCATCCGGCGCGGCACGCCGGACCTGGTGCTGTGCCAGGACGGCCAGGCGCGCGCCAGCATCAAGGACGTGCTGGCGCTGTGCCACAAGCTGCAGCCGGACCTGCCGGTGCTGCTGCTGGCGACCAAGGCCTTCGCCATGGCCGACACCATCGCCGCGCTGCGCACCGGCGTGCGCGGCCTGGTGTTCGCCGGCGACGAGTTGCAGCTGCAGCACATGGAAATGATCTGCATGCGCGAGCTGACCACGCACCAGCACATCCGCGAGCTGCGCAGCATGCGCGCCAAACTGGCCGACTACGAGGCGCGCCACGAGAAGCTGATGGCCGGCATGGGCGACGCCGTGCTGCGCATC
>JANNLM010000195.1:0-10932 GCA_031396825.1 Gammaproteobacteria bacterium
CTGCCGGTGTTCGCCACGCTCGGCCTGGGCCTGGCGCTGCCGTTCCTGCTGCTCGGCTTCTTCCCCGCGCTCGGCGCCTGGCTGCCCCGGCCCGGCCGCTGGATGGAGACGTTCAAGCAACTGATGGCCTTCCCGCTGTACCTCACCGCGGTCTGGCTGCTGTGGGTGCTCGGCCGGCAGACCAGCGTGGATGCGGTGGCGATCGTCGCCTGCGGCCTGGTGCTGCTGGCCTTCGCGTTGTGGCTGTGGGGCGCGACGCAGCGCAACGCCTTGCGCGCGACGCTGGCCGTGCTCGCCGCGGCCGGCGCGCTGGCGCTGCTCGCGCACCCGACCCTCACCATCTCCGCGACGCGCGCGCCGGCAACGGTCACCGGGACTGCCGGAACGGTCGAGAGCGAGGCGTACTCGGATGCGCGCCTCGCCGAGCTGCGCGCCCAGGGGCGCATGGTGTTCGTCAACTTCACCGCGGACTGGTGCATCACCTGCAAGGTCAACGAGAAGGTCGTGTTCCAGAACGCCGAAGTGCGCCGCGTGCTGGCCGAAAAGAACGTCGCCTGGCTGACCGCCGACTGGACCACGCCCGATCCCGCGATCACGGCGGCGCTCGAGCGCTTCGGCCGCAGCGGCGTGCCGCTGTACCTGCTCTATCCTCCGACCGGCGAGCCCGAGATCCTGCCGCAGGTGCTGACCCCGGACCTCATGATCCAGGCGGTGGCGTGGGTGTCGAGTCTCGAGTCAAAATAGCCGTCCTCGGGCCCTCATCGACCCCGCATCGACGGAGTGCAACACCATGCGCACCAACCTCGCGTTCCTCGCCACGCTGCTGCTCACCACCGGACTCGCGCACGCCGCGCCGAAGGTCGGCGAGCCCGCGCCGGCGTTCAGCCTGCCGGGCGCCGACGGCAAGACCCATTCGCTGGCCGACTACAAGGGCAAGTACGTCGTGCTCGAGTGGACCAACCACGATTGCCCGTTCGTGAAGAAGCATTACAGCAGCGGCAACATGCAGTCGACGCAGAAGGAGCTGACCGGCAAGGGCGCCGTGTGGCTGTCGGTGATCTCGTCGGCCCCCGGCAAGCAGGGCCACGTCGACGCCGCCGGCGCCAGCACGCTGACCAAGTCGCGCGGTGCTGCGCCGACCGCCGTGCTGCTCGACCCGAGCGGCGACGTCGGCCACAAGTACGAGGCCAAGACCACGCCGCACATGTACATCGTCGCGCCGGACGGCAAGCTGATCTACATGGGTGGCATCGACAGCATCCCGAGCTCGGACGCCGGCGACATCGCGCAGGCGACGCCGTACGTGAAGGTGGCGCTGGCCGAGGCGATGGGCGGCAAGCCCGTCACCAGCGCCTCGACTAAGCCGTACGGCTGCTCGGTGAAGTACCAATAGCCGACAGCGCGAGGTAAGCCAGCAGTGCCGCCCCCAGCGAGGCGATGTAGGCCGTGCTGAGGCCGAGCACGTGCTCGCCATACAGCCAGGTGCCGGTGCCGGCCAGCAGCGCGCCGTAGGCGCTGGCGGAGCCGCCGAAGCGGCCGCCCCACAGCGCGAACAGCATCATCACCAGGATGCCGGAGCTGCCGAGCGCCGAGGACTGCTGCACCAGCTCGTAGACGCTCTCGCTCGACAGCGCGATGGCGTAGGCGATGACGCCGAAGACCAGCACCGCGATGCGGTCGGTGCGCAGTTTCTGCGCATCGGACATCTTCGGCGCCAGCGGCTTGACGATGTTGTGGCCGGCCAGCGCGCCGGCGACCAGCAGCGCGCCGGACAGCGTCGACAGGATCGCCGACACCAGCGCGCCGAGGAACAGGATGTACAGCGGCAGCGGCAGCTGCGACTGCGCGAACCGCGACAGCACCTGCTCGTGGTCGACATCGGCGCCGATATAGGCCGCCGCGCCCAGCCCGATGGTCACCGGGATCAGCCCGATGAAGAGATAGAGGACGCCGGCGGTGGCGGTCGCGCCGCGCGCGACCTGCGGGCTGCGCGACGCCAGCACGCGCGCGGCCAGCTCCTGCGCGGCGATGGTGGAGAAGATCGGCACGGCCAGTGTGTTCAGCGCGTCGGGCCAGCTGCGCTCGTGCAGGAAGTCGAAGCGCTCGGGCGGCAGCGCCGCCAGCGTGTCGAAGCCGCCGATCGCCACGAACACGCCGCCGAGCACCAGCAGTCCGGCGACGATGACCAGCCCCTGCACGAGGTCGGTCACGGCGTTGGCCCACATGCCGCCGACCACGGTGTAGGTGATGACGACGACCGCCGCGAAGGTGATCGCCCCGAACAGGCCGATCTCGCTGACCGAGGACAGCACCTGGCCGAAGGCGCGGATCTGCGCCGCCGCCCACATGACGGTGGCCGGGATCATGATCAGCGCGGTCAGCCGCTCGACGCCCACGCCGTAGCGGTTGCGGAACAGGTCGGCCAGCGTCAGCAGGCCGCGCTTCCACAAGGCCGCGGCGAAGAACACGCCGGTCAGGATGATGCCGAGGGTGTAGCCGAACGGATCCGAGATCACGCCGGACAGGCCGCGTTGGTAGGCCTCGCCGGCCGCGCCGATGCAGGTTTCCGCGCCGAACCAGGTCGCGAACACGGCGAACAGCGTCATCCACGGGCCGAGGCTGCGCCCGGCGAGGACGAAATCTTCTTCGCTGTTGTTGCGGCGCGAGAACCAGAACGCGATCAGCAGCTGCGAGGCGACGTACGCCAGGACGCAGCCGAGGACGAGGTTCATCCTTCGATACGCGCCCTGCGGGCGCTACTCAGGACAGGCCGGTCACGAGTGCTCGAGGTCCTTGAACTTCTGCTTGAGCTCGTAGCTGCCGTCACTGACGACGGATTCGAGCGCCTTGACGCGCTCCTCGAGCTTGCCCAGGCGCGCTGCCTGCTCGCCGGTCATGCCGGCCGGACCGCTGCCACCGCCCGTCGCCGCGCGAGACTTGATCCACGCGTTGATCACGCCAGCCGTCACGCTGAGCGCGACAATGATCGCCACCATCTCGAAAACGTCCATGCTTCCCCCGAACCGAAACGACGCTTAGTTTAGCGGCGCGGCGGTTTCGTTGGCGACTGCCGGCGCCGGCGGGGCCGGCGGCGGCGCGACGCGCTCGGTGATGTGCTCCACGGCGGCGGAGACCAGCTCCTGCAGCGCCTTCTCGACCGGGGTGTTCTGGAAGTAGGTCAGCACGCCGGGCAACTTGAGGTGGTGCCGGTTGTTGAACAGGTGCACGTCGAAGTCCATGCCGAAGCGGCTGTTGCGGCCGTTGACCGCCACCGACGACAGCACCCGCCCGGTGCGCGCGTCCACCACGCGCAGGTCCATGGCGATGTAGCCGCGCTTGAACGCCAGGCGCATCACGCCGAAGTCGCCGCGGTCGCCGAGCGGGATCGGGATCGGCAGCGCGCCACCGCTGATGCCGGCGTCGAAACCGGTGATCGCGCCGAGCACGACCAGCTCGGCACCCTCGAGTTGTCCCGGCGGCACGCGCGTGGCCTCGCCGACGCGCGCCTCGGCGGTGAACTCCAGCTCGGTGATGGCGTCGTCGAGCGCGGCGCGCTCCAGCACGATGAAGCGGTCCTGCACGAACAGGTCGGTGACCAGCATGTCCTGCACGCCGCGCAGGATGGCCTGGCGCGTCATTTGCTGGGGCGCATCGCGACCCGCGTTCATGGCGTCGAGCTGGTTTTGCAGCGAGTCCTTCTTCTCCGGCCGGGTCTTGTCGATGATCGCGCCGACCATGATGCGGTAGCGGCCGCCGAGCGCGGGCTCGGACATGGCCGCCTGCAGCGACGCGCCGCCGCCGCGCGTGACCACGGCGGACGAGGCGCCGCACCCGGACAGCAGCAGCACGGCGGCGGCCCCCACGGCCGCGCGCAGCATCACCGTGGCCTCAGAGCTTGGTGGCGGCGATGTGCTGGACGGCGGCCTCGATGCAGTTGCGGATCGCGGCCTCCATCGGCGTGTTGCTGTAGGTGCCCAGGCCCACCGGCAGCGCGCCGCCGCTGAACAGGATGCCGACGCGGCTCTTGCCCGAGGTGCCCTCGACCGTGGTCGCGTTGACCACGCGGCCGGTCTTGGCCTCGATGATGCGCAGGTTGATCGCCATGCAAGCCTCGCTGCCGGCGGCGATGATGATGGAACCACCGCGGCACTTGGACTCGAACTGGATCACCGAGCCGCGGATCAGCAGTTCCGCGCCCTCGAGCTGGCCCTTGGGCGCGGCCGTTTCCTTCTTGAAGCGGTCGCTGTTGGCGCGGTCCTGCTCTTCCATGACCTCGTCGAGGCGTTCGCGCTCGAGCACGATGAACTTGCCGGTGTTGAACAGCGCGTTGGTCAGCATGTCGGACATGCCGTCGCCGATCTGGCTCGAGCCTTCGCCGGCGCGGAACTCGAACGCCGACACGGCGATGCGTTTCTGCGGGCCGTCGTAGGGCGCGGCCTGGACTTGTGCGACGGTAGGCGCCGGGCCGGTGTCGACGACGGTCGCGGAGGCGCCGTAACAGCCGGCCAGCGGCAATGTCAGGGCGAAGAGGGCGTGTTTGAGGCGGATCATCTAGTTATCTCCCAATGGGTTGCGCAAGCCTACCCTGTTAAAGTCACAGATGTCCCTGAACCCTGCCTGAACGCTCTCCCCAAGCGCCCTTCCAGAACATGATCCGACTCGCACTGCACGGCGGCGCCGGCGATGCCGCCGGGGGCGCCGACCACGCCGAGCATCGCGCGGCGCTGTCGCGGATTGCCAACGAGGGCGTCGCGTTGCTGCGCGCCGGCAAGCCGGCCCTCGATGTAGTCGAGCACGTGGTCGTGCTGCTCGAGGAGTGCCCGCTGTTCAACGCCGGCGTCGGCGCGGTGCTCAACCGCGACGGCCAGCCCGAGCTCGACGCCTCGATCATGGACGGCGCCACGCGCGCCTGCGGCGCGGTGACCTGCGTATCGCGCACGAAGAGCCCGGTGCAGCTGGCGCGCGCGGTGATGGAGAAGAGCCCGCACGTGCTGTTCATGGGCGCCGGCGCCGAAGCCCTCGGCCGCTCGCTGGGCCTGGCCGAGGTCACGCCGGATTATTTCGTCACCGAGGAGCGCTTCCGCCAGCTCAAGGACGCGCACGCGCGCGGCGTCATCGCACTCGATCACGACTCCGCCTTCGGCACGGTCGGCGCGGTGGCGCGCGACCGCAGGGGCCACCTGGCCGCGGCCACGTCGACCGGCGGGCTGACCAACAAGCATCCGGGGCGCATCGGCGACACGCCCATCGTCGGCGTCGGCACCTTTGCCGACGACAAGACCGTCGCGCTGTCCTGCACCGGTACCGGCGAGTCGTTCATCCGCGCCGGCTTCGGCCACCACATCCACTATCGCCTCGCGTTTTCGGGCTGGGACCTGCAGCAGGCCTGCGCCGAGGCGCTCGACCAGGTGCGCGCCTACAACGGCCGCGGTGGCTGCGTCGCCATCGACAGCAAGGGCAACATCGTGCTGCCGTACAACTCGAAGGTCATGTTCCGCGCCTGGGCGGGCGAGGACGGCCGCGTCAACGTCGCGGTCGGCGAGTCGTGAGGGCGCGGTTCATGAGCCGCGCGGCGTTCGCGCTGCTGGCGCTGCCGCTGGCCGCCGAGGCGATCGAGTTCCGCCCGCGCCTCGAGGCCGAAGGCCGCTGGTTCTACCAGGCCGAGGACGAAGGCGGCGACGCGCCGCTGCTGGGCTCGGTCGCCGGCACGCTCGAGGCGTTCGTCAGCTGGGGCGACAACCAGCGCCTGGTCGGCGAGTTCTTCGGGCGCTGGGACGAGAATGACGACGCGCGCACGCACGGCGACATCCGCGAGCTGTACTACCAGCAGTCCGGCGAGGACTTCGAGTTCCGACTCGGCCTGCGCCGCGTGTTCTGGGGCGTGACCGAGTCGCGCCACCTGGTGGACATCGTCAACCAGTCGGATTTCGTCGAGAACATCAGCAACGAGCTCAAGCTCGGCCAGCCAATGGCCAGCTTCGCCGCGGTGCGCGACGCCGGCACGCTCGAGCTGTTCCTGATGCCGGTCCAGCGCGAGCGCACCTTCCCGGGCGACGAGGGCTGGCCGCGCCTGCCGTTCCCGGTCGCCGAGTCCGAGACCACCTACGAGTCGAAGGACGAGGACCGGCACATCGACTACGCGGTGCGCTACGCGGGCAGCTTCGGGCCGGTGGATTTCGGCCTGGCCTGGTTCGACGGCACCGCGCGCGACCCCCGGCTCGACCCGTGCGTGAAGCGCGGCGCGGGCGGGACGTACTGGACCGGCTCGCCCACCGACCTGACCTGTCCGCCGACGGCGGTCACGCCGGTGACGCCGCCGCCGGTTCCGCCGCCGCCGCCGTTTGACCCGGCGCAGGTCGAGGCCGAGATCCGCGCCGCGACGATCCTGGTGCCGCGTTACGACCTGCTGCGCCAGGCCTCCATCGACGCGCAGTACGTGGCCGGCTCGATGGCCTGGAAAGTGGAGGCGGTGCGGCGCAAGCTGCTCGGCGAGGTCACCTGGGGCACGGTGGCCGGCTTCGAGTACACCTTCGGCGACATCGCCGGCAGCGGCATCGACGTCGGCGTGCTCGGCGAGTACCTCTGCGACGAGAAGGACGACGCGCTCAACGCGCTGGTGGACGACGAAGTATTCGCCGGCGTGCGTCTCGCGCTCAACGACGTCGCCGGCACCACGCTGCTGGCCGGCGCGCTGGCCAGCCGCGACGACGGCAAGAGCCGGCGCTACGGCATCGAAGGCAGCGGCCGGCTCAACGACGACTGGAAGCTGTCGGCCGAGGCGCGGCTCTTCTCCAAGTGGCCGAAGGCCGACCCGGCCACGGGATTCCTCGCCGAGCAGGACTTCGTGACCGTCACGCTCGAACGTTTCTTCTAAAAGGGGACGCAACCCTTTTTGCATCGTGCTCCCGAAAAAGGGTTGCGTCCCCTTTTTTAAGCAATTCCTTCCTGCAGGTTGAACAGCGCCACGGGATCGGCGTAACCCTTCACCGGCACCGCGGCGCGCGCCTCCAGGTCCGTGCCGCACTCGCACTGCTCGGTGGTCGAGGCGGCCAGCAGCACTTCGCCGTCCCGGGCCAGCTCGCACAGGCGCGAGGCCAGGTTCACGGCCGGGCCGACCGCGGTGTACTCGAAGCGGCCGGACGAGCCGATCACGCCGACCGTCACCGGGCCGCTGGCGACGCCCACGCCAATGCCCAGGCGGTGCTGCCCGGAGCTGGCGCGGCGCACCACCTCGCGCACCGCCACGCGGACCTTGCGCGCCACCTCGATGCCGACGCGCGCGTGGTCCGGCTGCGCCAGCGGCGCGCCGACCAGCACCAGCACGCCGTCGCCGGCGAAGTCCTTGATGGTGGCGCCGTGCTCGGCGACCACGGCGCCGACCGCGTCGTAGTACTCGCGCAGCACGTTCAGCACGTGCGACGAGGTGTGCGCCTGCGCGTAAGCGGTGAAGCCGCGCAGGTCGCAGCACACCACGGTCAGCGGCTGCAGGCTCTCCTGCATGGCGTGCGCCAGGCCGCGCCGGTTGACCAGCTCGGCCACCTGCGGCGACAGGAAGCGCGACATGAACTGGCCGCGCTGGCCTTGCAGCACGTGGTACTCGATCGCGCCGACCAGGAAGATGAGCAGCCCGACCATCAGCACCAGCCCGGCGTATTCGAGCCCGACGATCATGCTGCCGGCCAGGAACGGGATCGCCGCGATCATGGCCAGCACGCGCACGCGCTCGGGCCGGTCCGGGCGCCGGTTCAGCAGCAGCAGCATGCCGCCGAGCGCGCACAGGGCGCTGAAGGCGATCGGCGTCACGAACAGCCAGAAGCCGCGAAGGGACAGCGGCTCGGCCTCGGCCAGGGCGCCGAGGAACTGGCGCACGCGCATCTCGGGCAGCGCCACCGACAGCAGCGCGTAGAGCAGGGCGCTGGCCTGGCCGACCCGCAGCACGATGTCGCCGGTGCGCGTGTTCAGCGTGCCGGCCGGGATGGTGCGGCGCACGCGCAGCACCCACTCCAGCAGCGCGATCGTGGCGACCGCTTCGGTGATGCCGAACCAGCCGAGCAGCCACATCGGCACGGGGTACTGCACGCCGACCACGATGCCGAGGTCGATCGAGATGCCGATGAAGGCGAAGGCCACCGCCAGCGCGCGGCTGGTGGCCGAGTGGCGGTCCGCGACGATGAAGGCCAGCGCCATGCCAAGCGCCACCAGCGCGACCAGCGCGTACTGGGTCAGGTCCATCCCCAGGTACTCGGGGAACAGCGGGTTGTTGCCGGTCACGCCTTGCGATCCGTCTCGAACAGCGTCTCGAGTTCGCGCGCGGCGTCCTGCGCGGACTGGATCAGCTGCTTCTCGTCGCGGAACACGGCCTGTTGCTTGAGCAGGGTGGCCTCGTCGTGCACACGAAAGGTCGCGATGGCGCCTTGGGCACCGTCCGCGGACTCGCCCAGCGCCACCAGCAGGCGCCGGCTCATCTCGAGGCTGGAAAAATAGGCGCGGCGGATGACGTCGTTGACGCCGAGGTCCATCAGGCGCAGCGCGTGGTTGCGGTCGTTGGCGACCGCGAAGATGCGCAGCTTGGGGAAGTGCTTGCGCACCGACTCGGCAATGGCCAGCGAGGTATCGAGGCGCGAGATCGAGATCACCAATATCTTGGCGCGGGCGGCGTGCGCCGCGCGCAGCAGCTCGAGCCGGGCCGCGTCGCCGTAATAGATGGTGCTGCCGAAGCGGCGCACGAAGTCCACCTGCTCGACGCTCTTCTCGAGCACCGTGAACGGGATCTTCTTGACGCGCAGCAGGCGGCCGACGATCTGCCCGAACGGGCCGAAGCCGGCGATGATCACCGGCGCGCCCGGGCCGTCGATGGCGTCGAACGGCGGGCCCACCGGCGCGACGCGGAAGCGCGCCTGCAGCGAGTACAGCAGCGGCGACAGCGCCATCGACAGCGTCACGACCACCAGCAAGCGGTCGTGCAGCGGCGCGGCGAGCAGCCCGGCGGCCGCGGCCAGGCCGAACAGCACGAAGGCGAACTCGCCGCCCTGCGCGACGGCGGCGGCCAGCGCGCGCGAGGCGTCGGGCTTGAGGTGGGCGCGGCGGCCGATGTCGTAGAGGATCGCGCCCTTGATCAGCGCCAGGCCCACCACCAGCCCGAGCACGGTGAGCGGCTCGTGCAGCAGCAGGCCGAGGTTGACCGACATGCCGACGGCGATGAAGAACAGGCCGAGCAACAGGCCCTTGAACGGCTCGATCGCGGCCTGCAACTCGTGGCGGAACTCCGATTCGGCCAGCATCACGCCGGCGAGGAACGCGCCGAGCGACATGGACAGGCCGGCGGCCTCCATCAGCAACGCGGTGCCGACCACCACCAGCAGCGCGGCGGCGGTGAAGATCTCCGGGATGTCGGCGCGCGCCACGCGGCGCAGGGCGGGGCGCAAGGCGTAGCGCCCGGCGACGACCACCACGACGATGACGCCGAGCGCGCGCAGCACCGGCCCGGCCTCGAGCGCCTGCGCGGTGCCGCCGCTGGCCATCAACGGCAGCAGCGCCAGGAACGGCACCACCGCGAGGTCCTGGAACAGCAGGATGGCGAAGGCCAGCAGGCCCTCGCGCGTGGCCAGCTCGTCGCGCTCGCCGAGCAGCTGCAGCACGAACGCCGTGGACGACATGGCCAGGCCGAAGCCGGCGATCAGCGCCGCCGCGGGCGGCACGCCGAAAACGAGGGCGATACCGCCGAGCATCAGGCTCGAAACCACCACCTGCGCCCCGCCGGAGACGAACACCGCGCCGCGCAGGCGCCAGAAGCGCTCCGGCTGCAGCTCGAGGCCGATCAGGAACAGCAGCAGCACCACGCCGAACTCGGAGAAGGCGAGGATGCTCTCGACGTCGCTCACCAGGCCCAGGACCCACGGACCGATGACCAGGCCGGCGGCGAGGTAGCCGATCACCGAGCCCAGGCCGAGCCAGCGCGCCAGCGGCACTGCGACCACCGCGGCAGCCAGGAAAATGGCGACGTCGTGCAGCATGCGGCATCATCCCCGCGTGAGATCCC
Source organism: Gammaproteobacteria bacterium (assembly GCA_031396825.1). Taxonomy (GTDB): domain Bacteria; phylum Pseudomonadota; class Gammaproteobacteria; order Nevskiales; family Nevskiaceae; genus JACPFV01. Next base: position 10,040 of record JANNLM010000195.1, read on the forward strand.
TTGCGACCAGTGTGCTGTTTTTTCTCGCCAGCGCAACCGCGCAGGCGCAGGAGGGTGCCGACACCGGCGGCATCGGCGAGAAAGTGGACCCGGACGCCTACTCGATCCTCAGCGAGGCGCGCGGCCTCAACACGCACCGGCCGATGTACGTCTACCCGGCGACCTACGCCGACGAGTTCCACGGCGGCCAGACCGAGCTGGCGTTCCAGCTCAGCGGCAAGTGGCGCGTGTTCGGCAGCGACGTCTACCTGGCCTACACCCAGAGGTCGTTCTGGCAGTTCGTCAACAACGAGCAATCGTCGCCGTTTCGCGAGACCAACTACGACCCGGAGATCTTCTACCGCTGGGAGCTCGACAAGAAGCGCTTCAACCGATGGGCCCTGGACTTCGGCGTCGAGCACGAGTCCAACGGCCAGCCGTTCCCGGACTCGCGCAGCTGGAACCGGGTGTACGTCGCGCCGTTCCAGGCCAAGGGCCGGCACCTGATCTACCTGAAGTTCTGGTACCGGCTGCCGGAAGGCGACGCCAGCAGCCCGACCAACCAGGACGGCGACGACAATCCGAACATCACGGACTACATGGGCTACGGCGAGCTGACCTTCTCGCGCCAGATCGGCGGCAGCCAGCTTCTCACCGGCATGGTGCGCGGCAATCCGGCGACCGGACACGGCGCCGTGCAGCTCACCTGGAGCATTCCGGCAGAGGAAGGCTGGGTGTTCTGGGGCGCCAGCGTGTTCCACGGTTACGGCGAGAGCCTGGTGTTCTACGACCAGGAGATCACGCGCTTCATGGTGGGCGTGCTGCTGGCGCGTTGAGTGGTGCCGGCTGAGGGAATCGAACCCCCGACCCACGGTTTACAAAACCGTTGCTCTACCAACTGAGCTAAGCCGGCG
>JANNLM010000206.1:0-8417 GCA_031396825.1 Gammaproteobacteria bacterium
GCCGCTCGACAGCTCGTAGCTGATCGCGTCCACGCCGGTCAGGTTGTCCTGCACGAAGTCGAGCGCGTCGCGCAGCGGCACGCCTTTCTCGAAGTACTCGACGGTGTCGTCGTTGAGGTCGTTGAGCGGGATCATCGACGCACACGCGGCCGAGATCGCCAGCACGATCCAGAATATGCGGCGGCGTTGCGCCAGCGAGAACTCGCAGATGCGGTCGACGATGCGCCAGTGCGCCTCCTCGCCCATGCCCGGCCGGACCTTCACCGGCAGCAGCGTCATGACGCCCGGCAGCAGCGTGAAGCTCAGCACCATCGTCGCCATGACGCCGAACGCGGCAATGTTGCCGAGCTCGAGGAACGGCGGCGAGTCGCTGAAGTTCAGGCCGACGAAGCCTACCGCCGTGGTCAGGTTGGTGAAGAACACGGGCGCGATGTTGACGCGCAGCGAATCCTCCATCGCCTGCGCGCGGCCCTGCCCCTGGCCGAGCCCCTCCAGGTACGGCAGCAGCAGGTGCACGCTGTCGCTGACCGCCAGCGTCAGGATCAGCGTCGGCGCCGAGACGTTGACCTGGTTGGCGGCGTAGCCGGCCCAGCCCATGAAGCCCACCGCCATCGCCAGCGAGAACGCGATCACCAGCAGCGTCACGAACGTGGCGCTGGCCGAGCGGAAGAACGCGCCGAGCACCACCAGCACCACCAGGAACATCAGCGGCGCCAGCGTCTGCGAGTCCTGCTGGGCCAGCTCGTTGAAGCCGGCGTTGACCGGCACGATGCCCATCAAGTGGACCGTGATGCCCGGATGGGCGGCCTCGAAGTCCTTCTGCATCCGGCGCGCGTACGCCATCACCTCGGGTACGGCCGGGTTCGGCGCGTCGCGCGCGTCCGGCAGCTCGAGCCGCACGTTCACCGAAGTGACATGGGCGCGATCGGACAGGATGCCGCCAACCAGCATGGGGTCGGCCAGCGCGATGGCGCGCCGCTCGGCCAGTTCGGCGTCGGTCAGCGAGGCCGCGTCGCGCACCAGGTCGGCCGTGGCCAGCTCGTCACCGGCGGCGCGCGAGTGCTGGTAGTTGGTGATCGAGTCGACCCGGATCGAGCGCGGCATGCGCCAGGCATCGGCGGTCAGCTGCTCGATCGCCACCAGCGTCTCGCGCGTGAAGACCTTGCCGTCGGCCGGGGCCAGGATGAAGCTGACGTTGTCCGAGCGCGTGAAGTTGGTTTGCTGCTGCTCGTGGGCGACCAGCTGCGGGTAGTCGGGCTTGAAGAAGATGCGGTAGTCGGCGTTGAACCAGACGAACTTCGCGCCGTAGCTGACCGCCGCCACCAGCACCAGCGACGCCACCACGAGCGCGTAGCGGTGACGCACCAGCAAGGCGGCGAGGCGGGCTTCCATGAATTCCCCCTGAACGAGGCTGGGATTCTAATGGGGACCTATAATTCCCGCGCCGGTCCCTCCGGAGCATTGTTCTTTTGTCCGACGCCATCCTCGCCCTGCCCTTGCCCGCCCCCGCGCAGCACCTGCGCTGGCCGGCGCTGCCCGGCTCCTGCGCCGCGCTTGCCGTGGCCGACGCCACGCGCCGGCATGGCGGCGTGGTGCTGGCCGTGTGCAGTGGCGAGCAGCAGGCCTACCGGCTCGAGGAGGAGCTGGGCTTCTTCCTGGCCGGCGAGCACGCGATCGTGCACCTGCCCGATACCGAGGTGCTGCCGTACGACCATTTCTCGGCGCACCAGGAAATCCTGTCGGCGCGCTTGGCCGCGCTGGACCGCTTGCCGCGCATGCAGCGCGGCGTGGTCGTGACCACGGCCGACGCGCTGATCCAGCCGCTGGCGCCGCGCGCCTGGCTGGAGGGCCGGCGCTTCGACCTGAAGGTCGGCGACAAGCTCCCGCCGCACCCGTTCCGCGAGCGCCTCATCGCCGCCGGCTACCAGTCGGTGTCGGAAGTGCAGATGCAGGGCGAGTTCGCGGTGCGCGGCTCGCTGATCGACCTGTTTCCGATGGGCAGCGAGCAGGCGTTCCGCATCGACCTGTTCGACGACGAGATCGAATCCATTCGCGCCCTCGATGCCGAGACCCAGCGCTCGACCGGCACCGTGACGGACATCCGCCTGATGCCGGCGCGCGAGTTCCCGACCGACAAGGCCGGCATCGAGCTGTTCCGCAAGCGTTATCGCGAGTATTTCGCCGGGGACCCGGTGCGCAGCCGCATCTACAGCGAGGTCAGCAAGGGCGTGATGCCCGGCGGCATCGAGGCCTGGCTGCCGCTGTTCTTCGATCGCGCCGGCACGCTGTTCGACTACCTGCCGCCGACTTGCCTGGTGGTCGAGGTCGCCGACACCGAGGCCGCGCTGGCGGAGGACTGGAAGCAGATCGAGGAGCGCTACGAGCGGCTGTCCGGCGACCTGGAACGGCCCCTGGTGAAACCCGCCGATCTCTTCACCCGGCCGGAAACCGCATTCGCGCGCCTCGCCGAATACGCCCGCGTGCTGCTGGCCGCGCCGACGCAGCAGGGCCCCTGCCTCGCCCTGCCCGGCGGCGCCGACAAGGTCCGGGCGCTGCTGACGGAAACCGAGTCGCGCGTGCTGTTCGTCGCCGAATCGCCGGGACGTGCCGAGGCGCTGAAGGCCTGGCTCAAGCCGCTCGGCATCACGCCGCGCGCGCTGGAGCGCTGGCCGCAGTTCTTTGAGAAGGACACTCGCGGAGCGAGTGTCCGCTACGCAATTGCCCTCGGCCCGTTGCAGGACGCCTTCCGCCTGCCCGATGGCCGCGCCGTCGTCGCGGAAGCGCAGGTATTCGGCCTCACCGCGCCGGCCCAGCAGAAGCGCCGAACGCGCGCGCGCGATCCCGAGACCCTGCTGCGCGACCTGTCCGAACTGCGCGCCGGCAGCGCGATCGTCCACGTGCAGCACGGCGTCGGCCGTTACCAGGGGCTCACGCGCCTGGACAGCGGCGGCGTGACCGCGGAATACCTGGTGCTCGAGTACGCCGGCGGCGACACGCTCTACGTGCCGGTCGGCTCACTGGGGCTGGTCCACCGCTACATCGGCAGCGACTCGGAGCAGGCACCGCTGCACCAGCTCGGTTCGGACAAGTGGGCGAAGGCGCGCGCCAAGGCGCGCGAGCGCGCGCACGACGTCGCCGCCGAACTGCTGCAGACGCAGGCGCGGCGCGCCGCGCGCCCCGGCATCCCGCTGGCGGTGAACGACGCCGACTACCTCAAGTTCTGCGACGGCTTCCCGTTCACGCCGACGCCGGACCAGCAGAAGGCCATCGACGACGTCCTCGCCGACATGGCGAAGGACAAGCCGATGGACCGCGTGGTCTGCGGCGACGTCGGCTTCGGCAAGACCGAGGTGGCGATGCGCGCGGCGTTCGCCGCCGTGCAGAACGGCCGCCAGGTCGCGGTGCTGGTGCCGACCACCTTGCTTGCGCAGCAGCACGAGAAGAACTTCGCCGATCGCTACGCCGGCTGGCCGGTGCGCGTCGCGGCGCTGTCGCGCATGCGCGCCGACAAGGAGAACAAGGCGCTGCTGGCCGACGCCGCCGCCGGCAAGGTCGACATCGTGATCGGCACGCACCGGCTGCTGCAGGACGACGTCAAGTTCAGGAACCTCGGCTTGATCGTGGTCGACGAGGAGCACCGCTTCGGCGTGCGCCACAAGGAGCGGCTCAAGGCGCTGCGCGCCGAAGTCGACATGCTCACGCTGACCGCGACGCCGATCCCGCGCACGCTGAACATGTCGCTGGCGGGGTTGCGCGACCTTTCCATCATCGCCACGCCGCCCGAGGGCCGCCTGCCGATCCGCACCTTCGTCACCGAGCACGAGCGCGGCCTGGTCTACGAGGCCTGCCTGCGCGAGCTGCGCCGCGGCGGCCAGATCTATTACCTGCACAACGAAGTGCGCGACATCGACCAGCGCGCGCGCGAGGTGCAGGCGCTGGTGCCGGAGGCCAGCGTGCGCGTCGCCCACGGCCAGATGCGCGAGCGCGAGCTCGAGCAGGTCATGCTCGATTTCTACCACCGGCGCTTCAACCTGCTGGTCTGCACGACCATCATCGAGTCGGGCATCGACGTGCCCACCGCCAACACGCTGATCGTCGACCGCGCCGACGAGCTCGGCCTGGCCCAGCTGCACCAGCTGCGCGGCCGCGTCGGCCGCTCGCACCATCGCGCCTACGCGTACCTGTTGGTACCGAGCAAGCGCGCGCTCAAGGCCGACGCCGCCAAGCGCCTGGAGGCGATCGAGACCATGGGCGAGCTCGGCTCCGGCTTCATGCTCGCCACCCACGACCTCGAGATCCGCGGCGCCGGCGAGCTGCTCGGCGAGGAGCAGAGCGGGCAGATCGAGGAAGTCGGCTTCACGCTGTACGCGGAGCAGCTGGCCGAGGCGGTGGCGAGCCTGAAGTCCGGCGCGCTGGCCGACCGGCCGTTCGGCGCCGGCGCCTGCGAAGTCGACCTCGGCGTGACCGCGCTGCTGCCCGAGGACTTCATTCCGGACGTGCACACGCGCCTGGTGCTGTACAAGCGCCTGGCCGAGGCGCCGGACGCCGCGGCGCTCGACGAACTCACCGTCGAGATGGTGGACCGCTTCGGCCCATTGCCGGACGCCGCGCAGCGCCTGGTCGAGGCCATGCGTGTGCGCACGCAGGCGCAGCGCCTTGGAGTGGCGAAAGTGCGCGCCGGCGCCAAGGGGCTGACGCTCGAGTTCGAGGCGCAGGCCAGGATCGAGCCGCGCGCGCTGATCAAGCTGATCCAGTCGCAGCCCAGGGTCTACCGGCTCGAAGGCCAGTCGCGGCTGCACCACCATGTCGCGCTGGAAGCCCCTGAGGCGCGCGCGCCCGCCGCCAGCGCGTTGTTGGCTACACTCACACCGGCATGAACCGCCTCTGCTGGTTGTTACGCGCTGCGACGCTGGCCGTCCTGCTCGCGCCCGCCACCGCGCTGGCCGAGCGCTACCGCGTCGACCTTATCCTGTTCGCCGACCGCGCGGTCGCCAGCACCGAGGGCTCGCAGCCGGTGCAGCTGCCCGAGACCGTGCGCAGCTTCGAACCGTGGGAAGTGACGCCGCTGCGCAACGCCGGCATCGAGATCCTCGAAGACGAGCTGTTCGGGCTGATGAACGAGTGGAACCGCCTGCGCAACAGCCGCAACCACGAACCGCTGATCCGCATCGCCTGGATCCAGAAGGACCCGCCGGCCGAGCGCGGCATCGCGCTGCGCCTCAAGCACGGCAAGCCGATGACCAGCCTGACGCCGGGCGGCAGCGTCGAGGTCTACCCGGTGGACGGCTGGATCGCGCTGCTCGCCGGACGCTACCTGCACCTGGACGTGAATTTCGTGCAGACCCAGGCGGCGGAAGGCGGCGAGCTGCGCAGCTTCCGCCTGCGCGAGCGCCGGCGCATGAAGCGCGACGAGCTGAACCACCTCGACAGCCCGCGCCTCGGCGTGCTGGTGCGCGCGCAGCGCGCGGATCCCAAGCCGGTGGCGGTGCCGAAGCCGGCGAAGAAGCCCTAAGAGATCCCTCGCTCGCGGGCTATGGCCCGCTCGCTCGGGATGATTTCGCCTATGGCGAAATCAGTTCAGGTCTTTGGCCGCGGCGGCCGGAGCGTCGGTGAGGTCCGCAGGCTGCGCCGGGGTGATGAGAAAGGCCGGCAGCGCCGCCGGCGCCGGCGCCTGGCGCTCCACGCGCGCCGAGGCCGGCAGCGGCGCCGCGCCGCCCTCGAGTCCATTCAGGATGTTCTGCCAGGCCGACGCGTGCAGCCGCGATTGCAGCATGGGCAACTCGCCCACGCCCAGCCCCATCTCGGCCGCCACGCCATAGGTGCCGGCGTCACGCAGGAACTCGAGTACCGGGATGCGCAGGTTCTCGAGGAACGCCTTCAGGGTCTGCAACGCGGGCCCGCGCTTGGTGCGGTTGCCGACGATGGCCAGGCGCCGGTCCTGCGGGCGCAGCCGCGCCACCAGCAGCAGGTCGCGGATGAAATCGGAGGTGGCGCGCACGTCGATGGCCGATGGCTGGATCGGCACCAGCAGCAGGTCGTCCACGGTGATGCGCCCGGCCAGGTCGATCGCGCGCAGGCCCGCGGGCGTGTCGACGATCACGCGCTGGGTGTCGCGCGGGATGCGCAGCTGCCAGGCGCCGGCGAGCGGCACGCGGCTGGCGTCATGGATGGAGATGCCCTGGATGCGCGGCAGGTCCGGGCTGCGCGCGCGCAGCCATTGCATGCTGGATTCCTGCGGGTCGTAGTCGATCAGCGCGGTTTTGAAGCCGCGGATGGCATAGCTGGCCGCAAGGTTGGTGGCGACGGTGGTCTTGCCACAGCCGCCCTTGGCGTTCAGCACGATGATGCGACGCACGAACAATGCCCCCTAATTGGTTGATTCGAAGCCCTTTCCAGACTTCGTAACCGAACCCTCCCCGCGGCCGACTATACGCCGGTCGGGGCAAGTGGGCAAAAAATATCCGGCGGGGGTCAGTCCCGCAGGGCGGGCAGCGCCTTGGCCAGCACCGCGCGCACCTTGCGCATGCCCTCGGCGATGCTGCGCTCGATCTCGCCGTGGATGTCGCCGCTGCCCAGGCCCGCCGCCCAATTCACGCTGACGGCGAGCGCCGCGTAGTCGAGCTCGGCTTCGCGCGCCAGCGCCGCCTCGGGCATGCCGGTCATGCCGACCATGTCGCAGCCGTCGCGTTTCATGCGCGCGATCTCGGCTGGCGACTCGAGCCGCGGCCCCTGGGTCACGCCCATGACGCCGCCGTCCACCAGCCGCACCGAGGCCTTGCGCGCCGCCGCCAGCAGCGCGCGGCGCAGGGCCGGCGCGTACGGCTCGCTCAGGTCCACGTGCTGCAGCGGCGCGCGCACGCCGTCGAAATAGGTGTGCTCGCGGCCGAAGGTGTAGTCGATGAGGTCGTCCGGCACGGCCACGGCCGCCGGCTTCATGGCCCTGGCGATGCCGCCGACCGCGGCGATGGCGATCACCGACTTCACGCCCGCGTCCTTCAGCGCCCACAGGTTGGCGCGGTAGTTGATCAGGTGCGGCGGGACCTTGTGGCCGTCGCCGTGGCGCGGCAGGAAGATCACGTCGGCGCCGTGGATGCGCCCGTAGGTCAACGGCGCCGACGGCTCGCCGTACGGCGTGCCCACCGGTTGCAGGCGCTGGATCGCCAGCCCCGGCCATTCGTTCAGCCCGGTGCCGCCGATCACTGCGACGACGGCCATCAGGCTTTCACCGCATAGATGGCAGGCAGCTGGCGCCAGTATTCCTTGTAGTCCATGCCGCATCCGAACACGTAGCGATCCTCCACCTGCAGGCCGATGAACTCCGCGTGCGCTTGCGGCGCGCGGCGATTGTGCAGCTTCTCCGCCAGCACGGCGACCTGCAGGCTGGCCGGCGCGAAGCCCTGCAGCGCCTGGCGGATGGCGACCAGCGTGTGGCCCTCGTCAAGGATGTCGTCGACCACCAGCACGTCGCGGTTCTCGATGCGCTTCGCCTCGGGCTGGCGCTTCCACACCAGCCCCCCGCCCTGCGTGGCGCCGCGGTAGCGCGTCGCGTGCAGGTAGTCGAGCTCGAAAGGGAACGCCAGGCGCCGCATGATCTCGGCGGTGGGTGCGAGCCCGCCGATCATCACGCACAGGAGCAGCGGATTGCGCCCGGCGTAGTGCGCCGTGATGGCGCGCGCCAGGCGGTCATAGGCTTCCTGCACCGCCGCGGCGTCGTGCAGGCAGTCGGCCTGCGCCAGCACCCGCTCGGCCTCGTCGTGCGAGCTCATGCCTGCCCCCGAGTGCTTCTGTCGGGGGCCCGGCGCGCCTTGCGGTAGAGGCGGCGCAACCGGCGGTCAGCGGCGCGGCGCGGCCCGGCGGACAGCCCGCCGAGGACCTTGAGCAATCCGGGGCGGTCGTTGCACACCAGCAGCATGTCGCAGCCGGCGTCGAGCGCGAGGCGGGCGCGCTCGAGCGGGCCGCCGGCGACGGCGGCGCCGCCCATGGACAGGTCGTCGCAGAACAGGGCGCCGTCGTAGTTCATGCGCGCGCGCAGCACGTCCTGGATCCAGTGCTTCGACAGACTCGCCGGCACCGGGTCGACGGCGCTGTAGCGCACGTGCGCCAGCATCAGCGACGGCATTTCGTTGCCGAGTGCGGCGAACGGCACGAGGTCGGTCGCCACGATCTTGTCCCAGCCGCGGCGATCCACCGGCAGCTCATGGTGAGAGTCGGCCGCAACCGTGCCGTGGCCGGGGAAGTGCTTGCCGGTCGCGGCCAGGCCGGCGGCCGCAAGGCCACGGCTGAACGCGCGCGCCAGCGCGACGATGGCGCCGGTATCGGACGAGAACGCGCGGTCGCCGATGACCTGGCTCTGACCGGTGTCGCGGTCGAGCACCGGCGCGAAGCACAGGTCGATGCCGTAGGCGCCCAGCTCCTTG
>JANNLM010000207.1:0-2308 GCA_031396825.1 Gammaproteobacteria bacterium
GCGACATGGGCGTGGCGCGCGACGGCAAGCACAAGGACGGCTACACCGCCGGCATGGAGCTGCGCGGCAAGTACACGTTCTTCGCCGAGGGCTGCCGCGGGCACCTGGGCAAGCGCCTGATCGCGCATTACAACCTCGCGCGCGACGCCGACCCGCAGCACTACGGCCTCGGCATCAAGGAACTCTGGCAGGTCGATGCCAGCAAGCACCAGCCCGGCCTGGTGGTGCACAGCGCCGGCTGGCCGCTGGACAACGCCAACCCCGGCGGCTCGTTCCTCTACCACCTCGAGGACGGCAAGGTCGCCGTCGGGCTGATCGTGGACCTGTCGTACCGCAACCCGTACCTGTCGCCGTTCGACGAGTTCCAGCGCTTCAAGCACCACCCGGTGATCGCGCAAGTCCTCGAGGGCGGCAAGCGCATCGCCTACGGCGCGCGCGCCATCACCAAGGGCGGCTTCAACTCGCTGCCGAAGATGGTGTTTCCCGGCGGCGTGCTGATCGGCTGCGACGCCGGCACGCTGAACTTCGCCAAGATCAAGGGCAGCCACACGGCGATGAAGTCCGGCATGATCGCGGCCGACGCCGCGGCCGACCATCTGTTCGGCGGCGGCGAGGGTGGCGACGAGCTGACGGCCTACGTCGGCGCGTTCCGCACCAGCTGGCTGCACAAGGAGCTGTACGGCAGCCGCAACTTCGGCGCCTGGCTGCACAAGCTCGGCGCCATCATCGGCGGCGCCATCAACTACATCGAGCAGAACTGGCTCGGCGGCGCGGCGCCGTGGACGGTGCACGATCGCAAGCCCGACCACGAGACGCTGCTGCCCGCGGCGCAGGCCAGGCGCATCGACTACCCGAAGCCCGACGGCAAGCTGTCCTTCGACAAGCTCTCCTCGGTGTTCCTGTCGAGCACCAACCACGAGGAAGACCAGCCGGTCCACCTCAAGCTCACCGATGCATCGGTGCCGATCGGCAAGAACCTGCCCTTGTACGACGAGCCGGCGCAGCGCTACTGCCCGGCCGGCGTGTACGAAGTGGTGCGCGAAGGTGACACGCCGCGCTTCCAGATCAACGCGCAGAACTGCGTGCACTGCAAGACCTGCGACATCAAGGATCCGGCGCAGAACATCACCTGGGTCTCGCCCGAGGGCGGCGGCGGTCCCAACTACGCGAACATGTGATGGAAGCGGCGCGGGCTTCGCACGCGGCGCCCGACCGGCATTCGCGCATCGTCAAGGCCCGCAAGATCGAGCTGCTGCTGGGTGAGGGCGCGCTGCGCGACGGCGCCGCGCTGCTCGACATCGGCGCCGGTTCGGGCTGGATCGCGCACTACTTCGGCACCCATCCGCGCCACCGCCTGGTGGTGTCGGCGGTGGACGCGCGCGACGAGCGCGTGGTGAAGGAGGGCTACACCTTCCGGCAGGTCGAGGGGACGGCGCTGCCGTTCCCGGACGCCAGCTTCGACGTGGTGCTGTCCAACCACGTCATCGAGCACGTCGGTGGCGAGGCCGAGCAGCTGCGCCACCTGGTCGAGGCCCGGCGCGTGCTGCGGCCCGGCGGCACCTTTTACCTCGCCGTGCCGAACCGCTGGAGTTTGGTCGAGCCGCACTATAGGCTGCCGTTCCTGTCGTGGCTGCCGGCCGGCGTGGCCAATGCCTGGGTCCGGGCCACCGGGCGCGGGCAGTGGTACGACTGCCGGCTGCTCGGGCCGCTGCAGGCCCGGGCGCTGCTGCGGCGGGCCGGGCTGGCGGCGACCGACATCAGCGCGCAGGCGCTGGTCGCGCTGGTCGAGCTGGAATGGCCGGGGTCGCGCTGGGCCGCGGGGTTGGCGCAGGGAGTGCAGCGCTGGGGCGCGGGCTGGTTCGGGCTGCTGTCGCCGACGCTGATTTTTCGCCTGAAGGCGTAGAGAGAAAGCATGGATCTGGGGATCGCGGGTCTCGCCGTCATTGCCGCCATCGTCATCGGCGCGGCGATCTATGCGCGGCCGGGCAAGGTGCTGCCGCTGGACGAACTGCTCGGGCGGCTGGCCTCGATCCACGCCGACCCGAACCTGACGGCCGCGCAGAAGCAGCATCTGGCCGAGATCGCCTATCACGGCTTCGAGACCAGCACCGTGTCGGTGCTCGGCGGCGTGCACGACGTGTTCGGGAACAGCGCCGTCATCATCAAGACCTCCACGCGCGAGCTGCCGCTGATCGGCGTCGAGCTGTCGCGCGTCAGCCCCGAGGAGTTGCGCGCCTTCAACAAGGGCAAGGCCGTGACCCTGCGCGTGCGGCTGCCGCGCTGGAAGGAGTTCTCCGACATCGTCGGC
>JANNLM010000235.1:0-12829 GCA_031396825.1 Gammaproteobacteria bacterium
CGGCCTTCAGCGCGTGCAGCGGCAGCGTGGTCTCGACGCCGCCGCGGTCGACGTACTGGTCGATGCGGCCGTCGGAGTCGCAGGTCAGGTCGCACAGGGTGGCGCGCAGCGCCGGCTTCTCGTCGAGCCGGTGGATCGGCACGATCGGGAACACCTGGTCGATGCCCCAGACGTCGGGCACCGACTGGAACACCGAGAAATTCAGGAAGTATTTCTCCGCCAGCTTCTCGCGCAGCTCGTCGAGCGCCTCGCGGTGCGCGCGCACCGAGGCGTCGAGCCGCGGCACCACCGCGCGGCACACGGCGTAGTAGCCCTGCTCCACGCGCGCGCGCTGCGAAACGCTGAGCGTGCCGGCGGTGTAGGCCGCCTGCGCCTCGTGCAGGAAGTGGCGCGCGTCGTGCAGGCATTCGAGCGCCGGCCGCTCGCCGATGGCCTCGAGCGTGGCGTGCAGGTCGTGCAGGATCGGCGGGTCGTCCGCGCCCGGCGCGGCCGGCGCCGTCGCCGGAGGGCTCTCGTGGTCCACCACCGAGGTGACCAGCACCGCGAGGTGCGCGGTCAGCGCGCGACCCGACTCCGAGACGATGTCCGGCTCGGGCTGGCCGGCGGCGCGGCAGACGTCCTGCAGCGTGCGCACGATGGTGAGCGCGTACTCGCGCAGCGAATAGTTGATCGAGCAGAACGAGCGGCTGCGCGTGCCGTCGTAGTCCACGCCGAGGCCGCCGCCGACATCAACCAGATCCAGCGGCGCGCCGAGCGCGCGCAGCTCGACGTAGTAGCGCGCCGCCTCGCGCAGGCCGCGCTGGATGTCGGCGACGTTGGCCACCTGCGAGCCGAGGTGGAAGTGCACCATGCGCAGCGCGCCGAGCTTACCGGCCGCCTTCAGCGTCTCGATCGCCTCCAGCACCTGGGCAGCGGCGAGGCCGAACTTGGCCTTCTCGCCGCCGGTGTTCTGCTGCGTGCTGGTGGAGTTGCCCAGGCGCACGCGCAGGCCGATCAGCGGCTCGACCTTGAGCGCGCGCGCTTCGGCGAGCAGCAGCGGCAGCTCACTGGTCTTCTCCACCACGATGTAGACGCGGTGGCCGAGCTTCTGGCCGATCAGCGCGCGGCGCATGTAGGCGCGGTCCTTGTAGCCGTTGCACACGACCACGGCGCCGGGGCGCGCCAGGCCCAGCACCGCGGCCAGCTCCGGCTTGCTGCCGGCCTCGAGGCCGACGCGGTCGCCGCCGTGGCGCACGATCGCGTCCACCACGTCCTTTTGCTGGTTGACCTTGATCGGGTAGACCGCGGTGTAGCGGCCGGCGTAGCCCAGCTCCTTGATGACCTCGCCGAAGGCGCCGGTCAGCGCGTCGACGCGGTCCTGCAGGATGCCGGTGAAGCGCAGCAGCACCGGCAGGGCCAGGCCCTGCTGCGGCAGGCTGCGGGCGATCTCGTACAGGTCCACGCCGGCGCCCTCGCGGGTCGGCTTGACCAGCAGGCGGCCATTGGCGCCGACGTCGAAGTACCCCTCGCCCCAGTACTGGACGTTGTAGAGGTCCCGCGCCTGCGCGGCGGTCCAGCCCATGTCATTCATTGAAGCAAATGTTCCCTTAAACTGCGGCCCGCATTGTCACCTATTTTCCGCTCATTTTCGGAGTCCCGATGGCCCTCGACAGCAGCTGGTTCACCGAACCGATGGACAAGACCGGCACGGCGTTCTCGCTGAAGCTCGGCAAGAAGCTGCATGAAGAGCAGACCCCGTTCCAGAAGATCGAGATCTACGACACCGCGACCTTCGGCAAGCTGATGGTCATCGACGGCTGCACCATGGTCTCGACCTTCGACAACTTCCTCTACCACGAGATGATGTCGCACCCGGCGCTGAACTCGCACAAGAACCCGAAGAACGTCGTCATCGTCGGCGGCGGCGACTGCGGCACGCTGCGCGAGGTGCTCAAGCACAAGGGCGTGAAGCGCGCGACGCAGGTCGAGATCGACGAGCGCGTCACGCGCCTGGCGGAGAAGTACTTCCCCGAGCTGTGCACCGCCAACAAGGACCCGCGCGCGACGCTGTTCTTCGGCGACGGCATCCAGTGGATGAAGGACGCCAGGCCCGGCAGCATCGACCTGATCATCATCGACTCGACCGACCCGGTCGGCCCGGCCGAGGGGCTGTTCGGGCTGAAGTTCTACCGCGACTGCATCAAGGCGCTGCACAAGGACGGCCTGCTGGTGCAGCAGTCGGAATCGCCGCTGCTGCATGAGGGCCTGATCCGCGAGATGCACGCCGCCATGAAGCAGGCTGGCTTCGCCCAGACCCACCTGATCACCTTCCCGCAGCCGATCTACCCGTCAGGCTGGTGGTCGGCGTCGTTCGCGCGCAAGACAAGGGGGAAGCTCGGGGCGCGCCTGGCGCCGGCGGCGATCAAGAAGCTGAAGACGCGGTACTACAACGCCGACACGCACCGCGCTGCGTTCGCGGTGCCGAACTTCCTGCGGTAGGAGCGCCTCTCAGGCGCGACCGTTACGGGTTCGACCCGGGTTCTTCCGGCGGCGGCGCGACCGGCTCGTACTTCTCCTCCGGCGGAGGGAAGGTGCCGGCGGACTCGGGCGACGGCGGCGGCGGCGCGCACAGGTCGTCCACCTTCTTCTGGGTCATGTCCAGGAACTGCCGGCGCTCCGCCGAGGTGTATTGGCGCGTGCGGCCGAGGTTGTCCACCTCGCTCATGGTCGGCGCGCGGCGCCAGGCGTCGAGCTGGGTTTTCTTGGTCTTGCATTCGGCGTCGCGGGCGGCGGCCGCCTGCGCGGCGCCCGCCTTCGCCGGGTCGCCGACGTCCTTGGACGAATCGATGATGACCGACTGGGCCTGGCCGGTCTTCGGCTTGTCGCCGTAGTGGACGTGGCCGTCCTTGTCCTTCCACTTGTAGACCTCGCCGGCGGATGCGGCGGCACAGGCGAGCAGCGCGGACAACAGGATGAATGAACGCATGACGAGACCCTCCTGCCGTAAGTCTAAACCCGTCGGGGCGCGGCTAGTAGTTGTAGCCGCGCTCGTTGTGCTCGGCCTGGTCCAGGCCCAGGGTCTCGGCTTCGGGCGACACGCGCAGGCCGGTCACGAAGTCCACGGCCTTGAGCAGCACGAAGGTCACCACCGCGGTGTATGCGGCCACCGACAGTACGCCCTGGGCCTGCACCATCAGCTGCGAGCCCATGGTCATGCCTTCGGCGTAGCCCTGGCCGCTGAACACGCCCAGACCGGTCGAGGCGAACACGCCGGCCAGCAGCGTGCCGGTCATGCCGCCGACGCCGTGCACCGGGAACACGTCGAGCGAGTCGTCCACGCGGAGGGCGCGTTTCATGTAGTTGGTGACGCCGAAGCAGACCAGGCCGGCCACGGCGCCGATCACCAGCGCGCCGGCGGGGCCGACGTAGCCCGAGGCCGGCGTGATGGTGGCGAGGCCGGCTACCAGGCCGGTGACCACGCCGAGCACGCTGGGCTTGCCGTAGCGCAGCCACTCGATCGCCATCCACGCCAGCGCGCCGGCGGAGGCCGACACGTGCGTGACCAGCAGCGCCATGCCGGCGTTGCCGTTGGCGGCGAGTGCGCTGCCGGCATTGAAGCCGAACCAGCCGACCCACAGCATGCCGGCGCCCATCGCGGTCATGGTCAGGTTGTGCGGCATCAGTGCCGCGGTCGGGAAGCCGCTGCGCTTGCCGAGCACCAGCGCGCAGATCAGCGCGGCGACGCCGCAGGTCGTGTGCACCACGGTGCCACCGGCGAAATCGAGCAGGCCCTTCTTGAACAGCCAGCCGTCCGCCGCCCACACCCAGTGGCACACCGGCAGGTAGACCACGGTCAGCCACAGCACCGAGAACAGCAGCATGGCGGAGAACTTCATGCGCTCGGCGAACGCGCCGACCACCAGCGCCGGCGTGATGATGGCGAAGGTCAGCTGGAACATCGAGAACACGGTCTCGGGGATGGTGCCGGACAGGGTGTCCTCGCCGACACCGGCGAAGAACGCCTTCGACAGCCCGCCGACCGCCGGCCCGCCCGGCGCGAAGGCCAGCGAGTAGCCGTAGATCACCCAGATCACCGACACCACGCAGGCGATGACGAAGCACTGCATCAGCACGGAGAGCACGTTCTTGGTGCGCACCAGGCCGCCGTAGAACAGCGCCAGGCCCGGCAGGGTCATGAACAGCACCAGCGCCGTGGCGGTGATCAGCCAGGCGGTGTCGCCCGCGTTCAGCGCGGGCGTCATCAGATCGCTTCCTTGCCGGTCTCCCCGGTCCGAATGCGAACGGTCTCGTTGAGTTCGTAGACGAAGATCTTGCCGTCGCCGATCTGGCCGGTCTTGGCCGCCTTCTGGATCGCCTCGATGGCCTTGTCGACCAGCTCCGGCGTGACCGCGACCTCGAGCTTGATCTTGGGCAGCAGGTCGACGGTGTACTCGGCGCCGCGGTACAGCTCGGTGTGGCCCTTCTGCCGGCCGAAGCCGCGCACTTCGGTCACGGTCATGCCCTGCACGCCCACCTCGGCCAGCGCCTCGCGTACGGCGTCGAGCTTGAACGGCTTGATGATGGCCATCAGCATCTTCATGGAGCGTCCCCGGTTGGATTGCCGAACCGCGGCGGCAGTCTAGAACAAAAAAGGGGCCGGCTTGCGCCGGCCCCCGGTCCAACTGACGTACTGCTTAGTTGTAGGCTTTTTCGCCGTGCTCCGCGACGTCCAGGCCTTCCGACTCGGCCTCTTCGCTGACGCGGATGCCGACCGTGAACTTGAGCAGCAGCATGGTGACCGCCGCGACGGTGGCACTCCACAGCACCGCCACGCCGACGGTCTTCACCTGGATCAGGATCTGCGCGGAGTCGTAGCCGAACGTGGGGCCGAGCCAGCCGTCGGTGACGTAGCCCGCGCCGCCCAGGGCCGGGTTCACGTACACGCCGGTGAGGATCGCACCGATGATGCCGCCGACCGCGTGCACGCCGAATGCATCGAGCGCATCGTCGATGCCCAGCATGCGCTTGACGTAGGCGCAGAACAGGAAGCACGAGACGCCCGCGGCGATGCCGATGACCAGCGCGCCCTGGATGCCGACGAAGCCGCAGGCCGGCGTGATGCCGACCAGGCCGGCGACGGCGCCCGAGACGATGCCCAGCAGCGAGGGCTTGCCCTTGAGGATCCACTCGGCGAAGAACCACGACAGCGCGGCTACGGCGGTCGCGAACAGCGTGTTGCCGAACGCCAGCACCGCGTAGCCGTTGGCCTCGAGGTTGGAGCCGGCGTTGAAGCCGAACCAGCCGAACCACAGCAGCGAGGCGCCGATCATGCTCATCGCCAGCGAGTGCGGCGGCGAGATGGTCTTGCGCTTGCCGAGGAACGCGGCCACGACCAGGCCCGCGACGCCGGCGTTGATGTGCACCACCGTGCCGCCGGCGAAGTCCAGCGCGCCCCACTGCCAGAGCTTGCCCGCGGTCGCGTTCATCGCGTCGATGACGTCGGCCGAGGTGTAGGCATCCGGGCCCGCCCACCACCAGACCATGTGCGCCATCGGCAGGTACGAGAACGTGAACCAGATGACCGAGAACAGCAGCACGGCCTTGAACTTCATGCGCTCGGCGTACGCGCCGGCGATCAGCGCCACGGTGATCGCGGCGAAGGTCAGCTGGAAGAACGCGAAGATCAGCTCGGGGATGTAAACGCCCTTGCTGAACGTCGCGCCCGGCACGAAGTTGCCGTGCGAGTCGTAAATCACGCCGTTCAGCATCAGCTTGTCGAGGCCGCCGAAGAACGCGTTGCCGTTGCTGAACGCGACGCTGTAGCCGTAGACCACCCACAGCACTGCGATCAGGCAGAAGATCGCGAAGGTCTGCGTCAGCGTCGACAGCATGTTCTTCTGGCGCACCATGCCGCCGTAGAACAGCGCCAGGCCCGGCACCGACATCAGCAGCACGAGGGCCGTCGCCGTCATCATCCAGGCGTTGTTGCCCATGTCGTATTTCGGCGCGACGTAGGCGTCCGCCGGAGCGGCCTCAGCCGGCGCCGCTTCCGCGACAGGCGCGGCTTCGGCAGCGGCGGGCTCCGCGGCGGGAGCAGGATCCTGCGCGAACGTGGCGCCCGAGAAGGCGCAGCCGAACGCGAGCAGGAGGGGGACGAATCGAGTGAGTTTCATGTTTGAGGCTCCCTTACAGCGCGTCTTTGCCGGTTTCGCCGGTGCGGATGCGGACGGCCTGATCGAGGCTGAAGACGAAGACCTTGCCGTCGCCGATCTTTCCGGTGTGTGCGGCCTTGGTGATGGCTTCGAGGGCGCGCTCGAGCAGCGCGTCGTCGACCGCGACCTCGATCTTCACTTTCGGCAGGAAGTCGACGACGTATTCGGCGCCGCGGTACAGCTCGGTGTGGCCCTTCTGCCGGCCGAAACCCTTGACCTCGGTCACGGTGATGCCGGAGACCCCGACCTCCGAAAGCGCTTCCCGGACCTCGTCGAGCTTGAACGGCTTGATGATGGCTTGGATGAGTTTCATTCCCTTCACTCCTGAGTTTTGACGGGGCGCTTGCGCCCGCGCCGCTAAGAGGCACGGAGCGTGCCAAGCCAAAAAAGGGGACGCACATCTTTTTTGGCGGGGAAAGGGGTGAAAAAGATGTGCGTCCCCTTTTCGGTGCACCACGGCGGTGCACTGTTTTAGGGCGCCGGCGAGCCGCTACACTGCGCCGCATGAGCGATTCGCGCCGCCTCGAGGACCTCGCCGCACGGCTGGCGCGCGTGCTGCCGCCCGGCCTGACCGGGCTGCGCGCCGAGCTGGAAGACAATTTCCGCGCGATCCTGCGTGACAACTTGCAGCGCTTCGACCTCGTCAGCCGCCAAAGCTTCGAGGCGCAGGCCGAGTTGCTCGCGAAGACCCAGGCCAAGCTCGAGGCGCTGGAGCAGCGCCTGCAGGACCTCGAAAGCCGCCAGCGCGGCTAGGACGCCGGCTCGGGGGCCGCTTCCGGGGTGACTTCGGGCGTGATCTCGGGCCGCGGTGGCGGCGGCGGCAACTGGAAACCGAAGCGCTGGACGATTTCCGTCTCCACGGCGCGCGGCTGGAACCTCCAGTGCACGACGGCGTTCAGCGCGGCTTCGTCGAACGCGCCCTTGGGCTCAGCCGCGACCACCTGTGCCGTGCGGACCGTGCCATCGCGATCGACGACGATGCGGACGTCCACCCAGCCGCTGATACCCGCCCGCGCGGCCTTGCGCGGATACTCCGGCGCCACGCGCTTGATCGGGACGAGGTCAGCCGGCGCGCCCTGCGCGTAGCCCGCGCTCGACGCGAGGGCGAGGACGAGGGCGGCGGCGAAGCTGCGTTTTCTCAAAATGTCGGTCCCGTCGATAGGGCGCTAGAGTACTCCACACCGGAACAACAACAAGAGGCCATCCATGGCCCTGGCTACCGTCCTTTCGCGCGCCCAGAACGGGCTTGCCGCCGACCTCGTCACCGTCGAGATCCATCTCGGGCCGGGCCTGCCCGGCGTCACCATCGTCGGCCTGCCCGACGCCGCGGTGCGCGAGGCGCGCGACCGCGTGAAGGCCGCCATCGCCAACGCCGGTTTCAAGTTCCCGGGCACGCGCCGCCTCGTCATCAACCTCGCGCCCGCCGACCTGCCCAAGGACGGCGGCCGCTTCGACCTCGCGCTCGCGCTCGGCATCCTGGCCGCCTCGGAGCAGATTCCGGCCGCGGCGCTGGCGCGCTGCGAGGTGCTCGGCGAACTGTCGCTGGCCGGCGATGTGCGGCCGGTCGCCGGCGCCCTGCCCGCGGCGCTGCGCGCCGGCGCCGCCGGTCACACGCTGCTGGTGCCGGAAGCCAACGCGGCGGAGGCATCGCTGGCGAAACGCGCGCGCATCTGCACCGCGCGCCACCTGGCCGAGGTGTGCGCAGCGCTGCACGCGGGCTCGCTCGCGCCGGCCCAGGTCGCGCCGCCACCGCCGCTGGACGAGCCCGCGCCCGACCTCGCGGAAGTGCGCGGCCAGCACCAGGCGCGGCGCGCGCTCGAAGTGGCCGCGGCCGGCGGCCATTCGTTGCTGATGGTCGGCCCGCCGGGCAGCGGCAAGAGCATGCTGGCGCAGCGCCTGCCCGGCACGCTGCCGGCGATGGGCGAGGACGAGGCGGTCGAAGTCGCGGCGATCGCCTCGGTCGGCGGCGGCTTCGATCCGCGTCGCTGGGGCCAGCGCCCGTACCGCGCGCCGCACCACACCTCGTCGGCCGTGGCGCTGGCCGGTGGCGGCGGGCTGCCGCGGCCCGGCGAGATCACGCTCGCGCACCACGGCGTGCTGTTCCTCGACGAGTTGCCCGAGTTCGACCGGCGCGCGCTCGAGGTGCTGCGCGAGCCGCTCGAGACCGGCGCCATCACGGTGTCGCGCGCCGCGCGCCAGGCCGACTTCCCGGCGCGCTTCCAGCTGGTGTGCGCGATGAATCCCTGCCCGTGCGGCTACCTCGGCGACACCTCGGGCCGCTGCCGCTGCACGCCGGACCAGGTGGCGCGTTATCGCGGGCGCATCTCCGGCCCGCTGCTCGACCGCATCGACCTGCAGATCTTCGTGCCGCGCCTCGAGCACCGCGCGCTGACCGCCCGCGATGCGGCGCCCGGCGAGCCCAGCGTGGTTGTGCGCGCGCGGGTCGGCGCCGCGCGCGAGCGGGCGCTGTCGCGCCAGCGCAAGCCCAACGCGCGCCTGGCGCCGCGCGAACTCGAGCGCCAGTGTCCGCTCGCGCCCGCGGCCCGCGCCCTGCTCGATGCGGCGCTCACGCGCCTGGCGCTGTCGGCACGCGGTTATCACCGCGTGATCCGCGTCGCGCGCACCGTCGCCGACCTCGCCGGCGCCGACGTGATCGCCGCCGGGCACGTGGCCGAGGCGGTGAGCTACCGCGAGCTCGAGCGTTCGCCGGCGTAAAACACAAAGGGCCGCACGAGGCGGCCCTTTGCTTGCGGCGGATGCAGATCAGATATCGAACGTCTTCTTCAGGCCGACGACCGCCTTGAAGGCGTCGTCGTCACCGGGCAGCGTGCCGAAACCCTCGCCGACCTTCAGCGTGGTGCCGTACAGGCCGAACGAGAACGCGAAGCCGCTGTCGAGCGTCTTGGTCAGCGAGAAGCTGTAGTCGGTGTAGCCGTCGCCCCAGGCCACTTCGGCGCCGTCGCCGCTGCTGTTGCCGACCTGGACGCCGGCGCTCAGCGTTTCCGACAGCGGGAACGTGCCGAGCAGGTTCACGTAGATGAAGTCCGTGTCCATGCCGAGCGCGTCCGCCGCCGCTTCGTTGCCGTCGCCGAGATAGCTCGTGGTGTAGTACAGCTGCGCCGCGAAGTAGCTGAAGCCGGCCTTGACGTAGAGCTCCGGATAATCGAAGTCCAGGCCCGCGCCGAGGTCTTCCTCGTCCTCCGAGAAGTAGTAATAGATCAGGCCGGCGTCGAGCGAGAGGCCGCCGAACTTGCCGGTCCAGCCGCCGTACAGGTCCAGCTCGGTGCCACCCGCGGCAGCCGGACCGCCGGTGTTCGACGCCCAGGTGCCCGCGTAGATGCCCGAGGCGCCGGACCAGTCGATGCCGCCTTGCAGCGCGGCGCCGCCCGAGCTCTCGATGCCACGGAACACGTACTCGCTGAAGACACCGGCGTTGCCGGTGGTCCCGGCCATCGCCGCCGGACTGGCCAGCACCGCCGCACAGCAAACAGAACGCACGAAATTACGCACAGTAGCCTCCCGAAATGGCACTAAAGCCAGGTCCGGACGCGAAGCGCGCCCGGTCGGGGGTGGCTAGAGCATGATCCGTGCCAGCGCTTTGGCGCGATTTTCTGCGCGCGCGGGTGCAGGAGGTGAACCAACTCGGGGCGACTGCACCGTTGCGGTGCGGCCGCGCGGCTTCAGGAACTGAAGCCCAGCGAGAACTTGTAGCTCGCGCCGAAGGTGATGACGTCGGCGTCCGGCAGCAGGGTGCCGCCGAAGTGGCGCGCCGCGGCCCACACCGTGAAGCTGTCGAGCACGTCGTGGAACAGGCCGATGCGCACGCTGCTGCCGTCGCTCACGGAGGCGTCCTCGAGCCCGAACGACGCGGCCACGCGCGTGTCGTCGCGCAGTCCGTACCAGCCGGACAGCATCAGGAAGCTGGCGTCGTCCGCGCCGGCGGAAAGGCCGAGCATCTCGTACGAGGCGCCAACGCCGAAGCGCTCGCGCGCGAAGCCGGCGTAGAGCCGCGTGGCAGTGACGTCGATGCCCCAGGTCGGGCCGTTGGCGCCGTTGGCATCGAGGTACTGCACGCCGGCGGTCACGCCGTTGCCGGCGTACTCCACGCCGACGCCATAGTCGTGGTCCTGGTCCGAGTCGTTGGTCTCGTGCGCGAAAAACGCGGCGTTGCCGGTCACGCCCCAGTACGCCGGCGACTGGTAGGAAAGGTGATTGGCGACGTAGGCGGAGCCGAGCGTGTCGGCGTTGAACGCGGTCGAGCTGCCGTGGCTATTGCCGCCGCCGAAGATCGATCCCGCGTCGGCGAGTCCGCCCGAGCCGGACGCCGCGGTGTTGTAGAACAGGTCGAGCTTGCGCCCCGCGTCGGCGTACGCCGTGCTGTGGCGGCCGAGCTTGATCGTGCCGCAGAAGCTGGTGATGCCGAGGTAGGCCTGACGTGTCAGCTCGACCGGGAACCCCGGCACCGCGGGATCGTCCTCGCTGATGAAGCGCTCGTAGCCGCCGAACACGGTGACGCCGCCCTTCACGGTCGAAGCCTTCACGCCCCACGCGGAATTGTTGTCGGTGACGGAGTAGGTCGGCCCGGGCGTGGCGGAGGCGTCGTCGGTGGCGTCGAAGGACAGGCGCAGGTCGCCGTACAGCGCGCCCTTGGTCTCGACGGCAGCGGCGACACCGCTCCACGCGAGCGTCATCACCGCGAGCAGCGCCGCGTGTCTGCGGATGTCCGGCATCGACTCCCCCTCCTGCACCACGACCGGCTAGACGCCGGTCTGCTTGAGCATCTGCTCGACTGCGGCCTTCACTTCGGCATCGGACAGCGACGGATCGCCGCCGCGTGCCGGCATCTGGTTCTTGCCCTTGATCGCGTTGCCGAGCAGCGCGGCCATGCCGGTGGCCTTCAGCTTGCTCCACGCGGCCTTGTCGCCGATCTTCGGCGCGTTCAGCACGCCGGTGCCGTGGCAGGCCGAACACACCTTGGTGACGATCTCCTCGCCGGTCATCGGCGCGCGCGCCGGCGCCGCGGCGGCGACCTCGAGCAGCTTGGCCGGATCGGTGATCACCTGGCCGACCGGCTTGATGCGCTCTTCGATGCGCGCCAGCGCGGCCGGATCCTCGGCCTCCGCGGAGCCGATCAGGTTGGCGATGACCATGATGGCGAGCGTGAACGCGCCGATAAACCCCAGGACGATGGTGAAGGTGACCATGAAGGTCTTGTCGTGCTTTTCGGCGTCCACGCGGAATCCCCTAGGGTGCGGCGGAGCCAGTATAGCGGCGGCTCCGAGGATGGCGCGCCCGGCAGGATTCGAACCTGCGACCCCTGCCTTCGGAGGGCAGTACTCTATCCAGCTGAGCTACGGGCGCCCGGGTACAGACTTTCGGGCGCGCATTGTAAGGCAAGACTTCGGGGGGGCGATGAAAGGCGGGTTCTGGGCCACGGTCGGCGCGTTCCTGATCTGGGGCGTGTTCCCGATCTACTGGAAAGCGCTCGCGGAAGTGCCGGCGCTGCAGATCATGGCGCACCGCCTGGCGTGGTGCTTCGTGCTGGTCGCGGCCTGGCTGACCCTGCGCCGCGGCGCGGCATGGTGGCGGCCGCTGGTGGCGCAGCCGCGCCTGCTCAAGTTGCTGTGCACGAGCGCGGTGCTGATCGCGTTGAACTGGTGGCTGTACATCTGGGCGGTCAACGCCGGCCACATCGTCGAGACCAGCCTCGGCTACTTCATCAACCCGCTGGTCAACGTGCTGCTCGGCGTGGCGGTGCTGAAGGAACGGCTCAACCGCTGGCAGTGGCTGGCGGTGGCGGTGGCCGCGTCCGGCGTGGTCTGGCTGACGCTGCAGCTCGGCTCACCGCCGTGGATCGCACTGACGCTGGCGATCTCGTTCGGCTGCTATGGCCTGATCCGCAAGGTCGCGGTGGTCGAGGCGACGCCGGCGCTCGGGCTCGAGAGCAGCATCCTGTTCGTGCCGGCGGTGGTGTACCTGGTGTGGGTGCAGGCCACCGGCACCGCCGGCTTCCTGCAGGTCAGCCCGGCGGTGGACGCGCTGCTGGTGGCCTCCGGCGTGGTCACGGCGCTGCCGCTGATCCTGTTTGCCTACGGCGCGCAGCGCATCCCCTACTCGCTGGTCGGAATCCTGCAGTACATCGCGCCGAGCCTGCAGCTCGCCTGCGGCGTGCTGCTCTACGGCGAGCCGTTCAGCGCGGTGCAGGCGCAGGGCTTCGCCTGCATCTGGCTGGCGCTCGGCATCTACGCCGCCGACGGATTCATGCGCTGGCGGCGCGCGCCGCCTTAGGCGGAGTCCCCGATCAGCTTCAGCAGCCGGTCGAGCGCGCCGCGGTTGGCCTCAAGCACGTCGCGCCCGGCGCGGCCCATCGCCGCGCGCTGCGCGGCGTCGTGGAACAGCTTCGACAGCGCCGGCTCCAGTTCCAGCACGCCGTCGATCTGGCGCGCGGCGTGGTGCTCGAGCAGCAGCGCACGCGCCTGCTCGAAGTTGAACATGTAGGGCCCGAACAGCACCGGCAGGCCGAGCGCGGCCGGCTCGAGCACGTTGTGGCCGCCGACCTCGACCAGGCTGCCGCCGACGAAGGCGACGTCGGCGGCGCCGAAGTACATCGGCAGCTCGCCCATGCTGTCGCCGACCAA
>JANNLM010000263.1:0-4398 GCA_031396825.1 Gammaproteobacteria bacterium
ACGAGATGCTCAAGGAGGCCGGGCGCCGCCTGGCCGCCTGCGTGCGCACGCCGGACATGGTTGCGCGCCTCGGCGGCGACGAATTCGCACTGCTGCTGGAGGACATCCGCGGCCCGGACGACGCCTACCACGTGGCGCAGCGCGTGCTGTCCGCCCTGCGCGAGCCGATGCGCATCGCCGCCAAGGACCTGTTCCCGTCGGCCAGCGTCGGCATCGCGCTGTCCCACGAGCGCTACCGCAGCGCCGAGGAGCTGCTGCGCGACGCCGACGTCGCCATGTACCGCGCCAAATCCAAGGGCCGCCACCGCTTCGAGGTGTTCGACGAGAAGCTGCACCAGGAGGCGCTGCGCCTGCTCGACCTCGAGAGCGACCTGCGCCGCGCGGTGCTGCGCCACGAGTTCGAGCCGTGGTTCCAGCCCATCGTGCGCCTGTCCGACCGCCAGGTCGTCGGTTACGAGGCCCTGTTGCGCTGGCACCACGCGCAGCGCGGCCTGCTGCTGCCAGCCGACTTCCTCGGCGTGGCGGAGGACAGCGGCACCGCCGAGCAGATCGACTGGCAGATCTTCGACCGCACCTGCCGCGCGATCCCGGCGCTGCTCGCCGAGGACCAGTACGTCACGCTGAACGTATCGGCGCGCCACTTCCGCGCGCCCGACCTCGCCCGCCAGCTCGTCGCCATGCTCGAGTCGCACGACATCGCGCCGCGCTGCGTGCGCCTCGAGGTCACGGAAGGCGCGTTGTTCGAGAACCCGGAGCAGGCCTGCGCCATCCTCGAGACGCTGCGCGCGGACGGCGTGCTGGCGGCGCTGGATGATTTCGGCACCGGCTTCTCGTCGCTGAGCTACCTGCACCGCTTCCCGCTGCGCGCGCTCAAGATCGACCGCTCGTTCATCGCCGGGCTGGCGTCCGGCACCAGCAGCGTGGCCGTGGTGCGCGCGGTGCTGGCGCTGGCCGCGACGCTCGGCCTGGAAGTCATCGCCGAGGGCATCGAAACGGCCGCGCAGCACCAGCTGCTGGCCGAGCTCGGCTGCACCTACGGCCAGGGCTTCCTGTTCGCGCGACCGCAACCGCTCGAGGCAATTCGCCGCGGCAGCCAACTCGGCTAGACGGGCGCGGGTTCCGCCGGTGCCGGCGCAGGCCCCGCCGGGGCGCCCGGCTTCTTCTTCTGGCCGAGGCCGATCACGCGCGCGCCGAGCAGCATCAGCTCGTAGAACAGCCAGCCCCATGCGAAGCCGAGCAGCGGCAGCGAGAAGCGGTGGCCCAGGTCGAGCAGCAGCGCCGGCACGTTGCCCTTGTAGATTCCCTTGAGCAACCCGACCAGCGGGTGCGCGCGGAACATCAGCGAGCTGTTCCTGGCGAGGTATTCGATCCCCGGCTTGCCCTTGCTCGCCGCCTTGAGCAGCCAGAACTCCGCGTGCGTCCAGCCGGAGTTCAGCCAGCGCAGCGTGGTCTTCGGGTCGATCAGCAGCGCATGCAGGCCGTCGGGATTCTCGCTGAACTTCGCCACCCGCCGCAGCATGGCCGGATCGTCGACATGCTTGAGGATGGACACCGCGCCAGCCGGCCTGGCGCGATTGGCCAGCGTGGCCACGTCGTCGGTCATTTCCCGCAGCGGCGCCGTGTTGCGCGTGCGGTAGGCCTTGCGCGCGGCCTCGGCCACGGCCCGGGCCATGCCGTCGCCGAGCGCGCCCATCTTGCGCCCGGTCTTCAGCACCGCCGCGCCGAGGTCCACTTCCGGCGCCAGCGTCAGCAGCACGCCGCCGGCCGACAGCGCGACGATCATGTCGTCGGCGTCGCCGCCCTTGAGCCAGGTGCCGGTCTCGATGACCAGGTCGCGGATGTCCCCGAACACGAACAGGTCGGCGATGATCGCGCCGGTCAGCTCGGCGGTCTGGGTGCCGCGACCGGTGACGGCACCACGCCCGCCGAGCGCGATCTGGCGCATCCAGTCCTTGCGCTCGAGTTCCAGGCCCTGCTTCATGATCAGCAGCCGGTTGTTGGCCGGATCCTTGGCGAGCCCCTCGTCCACCAGCAGCAGCGCCTCGGTGAAGCGATTCTTTTTGAACAGCTCGCCCGCCTCGTAGGCGTAATCGAACGCTGGCAGCGCCTCGAAGTCGTCGCGCGCCTGGATCGCCGGCCGGTCCTGCCAGCAGATCCACACCAGCGCGATCGCCGCGGCCACGCGCACCAGGCTGGCGACGATGCGCAGCAGGTAGGGGATCATTCGAGCAGTTTACGCAGCCCCTGCAGGTCCAGCACCGGCACGCCGAGCTTCCCGGCCCTGGCCAGCTTGGAGCCCGCCTCGGCGCCGGCGACGACGAAGCTGGTCTGCTTCGACACCGAGCTGGTGACCTTGCCGCCGTGCGCCTCGATCAGCGCCGAGGCTTCGTCGCGACTCATGCCGGGCAAGGTGCCGGTCAGCACGAACGTCCTTCCCTCCAGCGCGCCGCCGGCGATCACCTTCGGCGCCTGCCAGTTCACGCCGGCGTCCTCGACCAGCTTGCGGATCGCGCCGGCGTTCTGGTTGAGGAAGTGGCAGATGTGCGCGGCCACCACCGGTCCGACGTCCGGCACCGCGCGCAGCTTCGGGTAGCGGTCCTTGTCCTTCTCCGCATCGCCAGTCCGGGCGTCATCGCGCGCCGCCGCGACCAGCGCGTCCAGCGTGCCGAAGTGGCGCGCCAGCTCGCGCGCGGTGGCCTCGCCCGCGTCGGGCATGCCGAGCGCATAGAGGAAGCGCGCGAAGGTGGTGTTGCGGCTGGCGGCAATGGCGTCGACCAGGTTCTGCGCGGACTTCTCGCCCATGCGCTCGAGATCGGCAAGCTTGGCCGCGTCGAGCTGGTAGATGTCGGCCGGGCTCTTCACCAGGCCCTGCACGACCAGCTGCTCCAGCAGCTTGTCGCCGAGGCCGTCGATGTCCATGGCGCGGCGCGAGACGAAGTGCAGCAGTGCTCCGTGCAGCTGCGCGCGGCACGACAGGCCGTTGGTGCAGCGCGGGTTGATCTCGCCCTCCTCGCGCTCGACCTTGCCGCCGCACACCGGGCATTTCCTCGGGATGACCAGCTTGTGCGCGTCGCGCGGGCGCTTGGCGGGCAGCACGCGCACCAACTCGGGGATGACGTCGCCCGCGCGGCGGATGATGGCGTGGTCGCCGATGCGCACGTCCTTGCGCTCCACTTCATCCAGGTTGTGCAGCGTGGCGTTGCTGACCGTGGCGCCGCCCACGAACACCGGCTTGAGGCGCGCCACCGGGTTGAGCGCGCCGGTGCGGCTCACCTGGAACTCGATGTTCTGCACCACCGTCTCGGCTTCCTCGGCGGCGAACTTGTAGGCCACCGCCCAACGCGGCTCGCGCGACACCGCGCCCAGCTCCTCGCGGCCGGCCAGCGAGTCGAGCTTGAAGACCACGCCGTCGATGTCGAAGCCGAGCTTCTCGCGCTTCCTGCCAATGCGCTCGAAGTACTTCAGGCAGCCGTCCACGCCCTTGACCGTCTCGATCAGCGCCGACACCGGGAAGCCCCACTCGCGCAGCTGCTCGAGCACGCCCGAGCCAAGCTGTGGGAGCGGCCCATGCCTGCCCCCGAGTGCTTGTGTCGGGGGGCCGCGATCGCTGTCGAGGTACGCGCCATAGGCGGTGAACGCCAGTGGCCGCGAGGCGGTGATGCGCGCGTCGAGCTGGCGCACGCTGCCGGCGGCCGCGTTGCGCGGATTGACCGGCGGCTTGTCACCCTTCGCCTCGGCGTCCTTCACCATCTTCCTGAACCCGGCCCACGGCAGGTAGACCTCGCCGCGCACTTCGATGCGCCGCGGCGGCTTGCCGTCGCCGCGCAGCCGCAGCGGCACGCTGCGCAGGGTCCTGAGGTTGTCGGTGATGTCCTCGCCGGTCTCGCCGTCGCCGCGCGTGGCGGCGCGCGCCAGCACGCCCGCTTCGTAGGTCAGCGACACGGCCAGGCCGTCGAGCTTGGGCTCGGCGGTGTACTCGACGGCGTCGCGCCCCAGCGCTTCGCGCACGCGCCGGTCGAAGTCGCGCAGCTCTTCCTCGTCGTTGCACTTGCGCAGGCTCAGCATCGGCTGGCCGTGGCGGATCGCCTTGAACTCGGGGCGCGGGGCGCCGCCCACGCGCTGGGTCGGCGAGTCGGCGGTCAGCAGCTCGGGGTGCTCCGCTTCCAGGCGCAGCAGCTCGGCGAACAGCCGATCGTACTGGGCGTCCGGGATCTTCGGGTCGTCGAGGACGTAGTAACGGTGGTCGTGTTCCCGCAACTGCTCGCGCAGCTCGGCCGCGCGCCGGGATGCCAGGGCCGGCGCCTTCACACGCCGAGCCGGCCCGCCGCGGTGTAGCGCCGCGCCCACTCCTCCACCTGCTCGTGCAGGGCGCGCTCGCGCTCGGGTGTCAGCGGCGCG
>JANNLM010000264.1:0-10015 GCA_031396825.1 Gammaproteobacteria bacterium
CGGTACTACGGCGTCGAGAGCGGCGCGCGCTGGGCCGGCGAGCTCGTGACGCTGCGCGCGACGCTGAATTACACCTGGGGCGACCAGGAGCAGGCTGGCGTGCGGACGCCGGCCAACCGCGTGCCGCCGCTCAACGGGCTGCTGGCGGCCGAGTTCCGCGCCGGGCAGTACACGGTCGAGCCGTGGCTGTTCTGGGCCGGCCGGCAGGAGCGCCTCGATCCCAACGACCTGGCCGACAGCCGCATCGATCCGGACGGCACCGCGGGCTACGCCATCGCCAACCTGCGCGTGGGCTTTGGCCCGGCCGCGGCCTGGCGGCTGCAGCTCGACCTGACCAACCTGCTCGACCAGCCGTACCGCGAGCACGGCTCGGGCATCGACGGTCCTGGGCTGGGCGCGGCGCTGACCGCGCAGGTGCGCTTCCAGTAAACTTTCGCTCCGCGCGAGCGTAGTTCAATGGTAGAACTGTAGCTTCCCAAGCTACTAACGTGGGTTCGATTCCCATCGCTCGCTCCACCTTCCACGAGCCCGCATGCAAATCCTCGTCAATGGCCAGCCTCGTTCCGCGTCCGGGCCGCTCGCGCTGCCGGGGCTGGTCGAGGAACTCAAGCTCGGCGACCGCCGCGTGGCGATCGAGCTCAACGGCGCGATCGTGCCGCGCAGCGCCTGGCCCGGCACGCGCCTGGCCGACGGCGACCGGCTCGAAATCGTGACGGCCATCGGTGGCGGCTGACATGAACGCGCCCGAGACGCTGAAGGACCGTCCGCTGGTCATTGGCGGCCAGAGCTACACCTCGCGCCTGCTGGTCGGCACCGGCAAGTACAAGGACCACGACGAGACGCGCCGCGCCATCGAGGCCAGCGGCGCGCAGATCGTGACCGTCGCCATCCGGCGCACCAACATTGGCCAGGACAAGGACCAGCCCAACCTGCTCGAAGTGCTGCCGCCTTCGCGTTACACGATTCTGCCGAACACGGCCGGCCGGCTGCTACACCGCCGACGACGCGGTGCGTACCTGCCGGCTGGCGCGCGAGCTGCTCGACGGGCACCCACTGGTGAAGCTCGAAGTGCTCGGCGACAAGCAGACGCTGTATCCCGACATGCCGGCGACGCTCGCGGCCGCGGAAACGCTGGTCAAGGACGGCTTCCAGGTGATGGTGTACTGCACCGACGATCCGCTCGCGGCGCGCCGCCTCGAGGAAATCGGCTGTGTCGCCGTGATGCCGCTGGCCGCGCCGATCGGCTCGGGCCTGGGGATCCAGAACCGCTACAACATCCTGACCATCGTCGAGAACGCCAAGGTGCCCATCCTGGTGGACGCCGGCGTCGGCACCGCGTCCGACGCGGCGATCGCGATGGAACTGGGCTGCGACGGCGTGCTGATGAACACCGCCATCGCCGAGGCGAAGGACCCGGTGCTGATGGCCTCGGCCATGAAGCACGCGATCATCGCCGGGCGCGAGGCGTTCCTCGCCGGCCGCATGCCGCGGCGGCGCTACGCCAGCGCCTCGTCGCCGACGTCCGGCCTGCCGTTCTGACTTGAGCATCTACGTCCCGCGGCACTTCGTCGGTGACGACGCCACCGGCCGCGAACTGATCGCGAAGTATCCGTTTGCGACGATGGTCACGACCACGCCGACCGGCCCGCACGTCACGCACCTGCCGCTGCTGCTCGACGACGCCGGCGCCGCGCTGATCGGGCACGTCGCGCGGCCCAACCCGCACTGGCAGGCGTTCGCGAACGGCCGCACGGTCGCGATCTTCCACGGGCCGCACGCGTTCGTCTCGCGCGGCTGGTACCGTGATCCGGCCGACAACGTGCCGACCTGGAACTATGCGACCGTGCACGTCAGCAGCGGCCCCGCGCACCTCGCCGACGCGGCGCAGACGCGAGCCGCGGTGCTCGCGCTGACCCGGCGCTTCGAGCCGCCCGAGCTGCCGCCGATCCAGGAGGAAAAACTCGGCAAGCTGCTCAAGGGTATCGTCGCCTTCCACCTGCCGATCGAGAAGCTCGAGGTCAAGCTCAAGATGAGCCAGAACAAGCCGGCCGAGATCGCCGGCGTGCTCGCCGGCCTGCGTGCGACCGGTGGCGCCGACGAACTCGCCACGCTGCAGTGGATGGAGACGCACCGAGGGCCAGGGTGAGGGGCATGGAGCCGGAGCATCGGCGCGAGATCCGTTCGTTCGTGCGGCGCGAAGGCCGCATGACGGTGTCCCAGAAGAAGGCACTCGAGGAGTTGTGGCCGAAGTTCGGGGTTGAGGCTCCGAAGAGTCGCGGCCATGGGCCGCTCCTACAGGAGGTTTTCGGGCGCGAGGCGCCGGTGGTGCTGGAGATCGGCTTCGGCAATGGCGAGCACCTGCTGGCGCGCGCGCAGGCCGAACCCGAGAAGGATTTTTTCGGCGTCGAGGTGCACCGCCCGGGCGCCGGGCGCGTGATGAATCGCGCGCAGGCCGCCGGGCTCGCCAACGTGCGCGTGGCCTGTGACGACGCGGTCGAGGTGCTGCGCGAGTGGCTGCCCGAGCGCTGCCTGGCCGAGATCGTCATCTATTTTCCCGATCCGTGGCCCAAGAAGCGCCACCACAAGCGTCGCCTGGTGCAGGCGGGCTTCGCGCAGCTCGCCGCCTCGCGCCTGCGCGCCGGCGGGCTGCTGAAGCTCGCCACCGACTGGGCCGAGTACGCGCAGCACATGCGCGCGACGCTCGACGCCGAGCCGTCGCTGCGCAGCCGCGCCGGCGCCGGGGGCTTCGTGCCGCGGCCGGCCGAGCGGCCGCCGACGCGCTTCGAGACCCGCGGGCAGAAGCTCGGCCACGACGTGTTCGACCTGGCCTACGAGCGTGTCGGCTAAGCATCCGATCGTCGCGGTCACCGGTTCCTCGGGCGCCGGCACCAGCAGCACGCGCTGGCTGTTCGCCAGGGCCTTCACGCAGCTCGGCCTGCGCGCAACGTTTGTCGACGGCGACAGCTTCCATGCCTACGACCGCGAGCAGATGCGCGCGGTGATGGAGCGCGCGCGCATCCGCGGCGAGAACTTCTCGCACTTCGGCCCGGCGGCCAACCTGTGGGACCGGCTCGAGGCGCTGTTCCGCGATTTCGGCGAGGAGGGCACGGGCTCGGTGCGCAGTTACCTGCACACCGAGGCCGAGGCGCGCCAGGCCGGCCTGCCGGTCGGCACCTTCACGCCGTGGGCGCCGCTGCCCTCCGGCACCCAGGTGCTGTTCTACGAGGGGCTGCACGCCGGCGTGGTCACCGACGAGCACGACATCGCCGGCCACGCCGACCTGCTGGTCGGCATGACGCCGACGGTGAACCTCGAGTGGATCCAGAAAGTCCGGCGCGACACCGATGACCGCGGCTACGACGCGCAGGAAGTGATGCGCACCATCCTGCGGCGCATGCCGGATTACGCGCAATACATCGCGCCGCAGTTCTCGCGCACCGACGTCAACTTCCAGCGCGTGCCGCTGGTGGACACCTCGAACCCGTTCACGCTGCAGGACATCCCCAGCGCCGAGGAGAGCCTGCTGGTGATCCACGTCAACTCGCGCGGCCGCCTGCCGATCGATTTCGACGAGCTGCTCGCCGGGCTGCAGGGCGCGTACCGCTCGCGGCCCGACACGCTGGTCGTTCCGGGCGAGCACATGGCGCAGGCCATGGAGCAGGTGCTGGTGCCGGCGCTGGAGCGCATCGCCGCGGGAATGCGCGCATGAAGTTGCGCCCGCTCGGCCACACCGGGCTCAAGGTCAGCGTCGTCGGCCTCGGCACCATGACCTGGGGCGAGCAGAACACGGAAGGCCAGGCGCACGAGCAGCTCGACGCCGCCGTCGCCGCCGGCGTGAACTTCATCGACGCCGCCGAGATGTACCCGGTGCCGCCGAAGGCCGAGACCCAGGGCCGCACCGAGCAATACCTCGGCAGCTGGCTCAAAACGCGGCGCGCCCGGGACCGCGTGATCCTGGCGACAAAGGTCACCGGCCCGTCCGACATGCCGTGGCTGCGCGGCGGGCCGCACCCGTCGCGCGTGCAGGTACGCCAGGCGCTCGAGGCCAGCCTGCGCCGCCTGCAGACCGACACCGTGGACCTCTACCAGGTGCACTGGCCCGACCGCGGCACGAATTTCTTCGGCCGCCTGGGCTACGAGCCTCGCGACGGCGAGAGCGCGGTGCCGATCGAGGAGACGCTCGAGGCGCTGGCGCAACTGGTGAAGGAGGGCAAGGTGCGCCACGTCGGCATCTCGAACGAAACGCCATGGGGCCTGTCCGAATACCTGCGGCTGGCGCGCGAGCGGGGCTGGCCGCGCGTGTGCGCCATCCAGAATCCCTACAGCCTGCTCAACCGCAGCTTCGAGGTGGGGCTGGCGGAGTTCGCGCACCGCGAGCAGGTCGGCCTGCTGGCCTACTCGCCGCTGGCGTTCGGCGTGCTGTCGGGCAAGTACCTCGACGGCGCGCGGCCCGCGGACGCGCGGCTGACGCTGTTCAGCCGCTTCCAGCGCTACGCCGGCGAGCGCGTCGAGCGCGCGGTGCGCAAATACGTCGAGCTGGCGCGCCTGCACGGCCTGGACCCGGCCCAGATGGCCCTCGCCTACGTCTGTTCGCGGCCATTCGTCACCTCGGCACTGATCGGCGCGACCAAGATGGCGCAACTGCGCGACAACCTCGCCGCCGCGCAGCTGGTCTTGTCCCCGGAAGTGATCGCCGGCATCGAAAGCATCCATCGCGATCACAGCAATCCCGCACCGTAACGCCCGCAAATCAGAACGTTGCCCGAAAAGTGCTAGAAGCCGCGTGAGGTGGCGCTTGCATGACAGCGCGCACAGGCCTAGTCTGGATTCGCGGTAGCAGAACGGAGGTGCGAGATGGCGGACTGGCTGCGCGGCATGGCGGTAGGAGACTGGTACCGGGCCGCATCGATAGGCGACGAACCCTTCGAGGTCGTCGCGGTCGACGTCGAGAACGAGGTTGTTCTCGTGCAGCACTATGACGCCACTCTCGAGGAATTCGACTTCGACAGCTGGATGGAGCTCGGCGCGAAGCCCTCGGCCCCGCCCGAGGACTGGTCCGGCGCGATGGACGTGGACAAGCGCGATTCCAGCTTCGGCGTCGAGGAGTCGTCGTCCTCGTCCCGCTGGGAAGATCCGCTCGACTTGCTGGATCAACGTCATTCGTAGAAGCTAGCTCTCCTCGCCGCGAGGGAGAGCGCGATGTTCCTGCTGGACTACATCGTTTCGCCGCAACTGCCCGGCGCCTTCAAGAGCACCCTGCCCAGCGGCATCCCGGTGCTCGTGCGCCACGTCGGCACGGCCGACGCGTCGCGCCTCAAGCAAGGCTTCAAGCTGATCTCGTCGCTGGCGCGACGCCGCCATTTCCCCGGTGAAGACGTCAAGGAACTCGGCGCCGAGCAGCTCAGGGCGCTCGAGAGCGTCGACCAGAAGAGCTACTGCATCTGGGGCGCGCTGAACCCGGCCAAGGCCGAAGAGCCCGGCATCGGCATCGCGCGCTATCGCCGCATCGAGCAGGAACCGTCGGCCGCCGACGTCGCGATCACGATCCTCGACCAGTACCAGGGCACCGGCGCGGGCCTGCTGCTGCACGCCTGCCTGCACTACACGGCGGCGCACAACCGCATCCGGCACTTCTACTACGAAGTCTCCGGCGAGAACCAGCGCTTCATCCGCCACCTCGAGCACCTCGGCGCCGAGTACATCGGCCGCGCGATCGGCGTCACGCGCCTGCGCATGCCGGTCTACGCGCGCGCACTGTCCGTGCCGCAATACAGCGCGGCCGGCTTCAAGTTTTCCCAGGCGATGCGGCGGGTGTCGTCGGGGCGGGCAGTCGTCGCGTAAGCAGCACCACCAGCAGCACCGCCGGTACGCCGATCAGCGCGGAGCCCGCGAAGAACGCCGCATAAGCCGGCAGCAGGCCGGTCGAGACGGTGAGCGTATCGACCGCCGCTCCCGAGAGCCCCTTCAGCGCCTTGCCGAGCAGCGCGTAGAACGAGCTGAGCAACGCATATTGCGTCGCCGTGTAACCGGCGCTGGTGAGGCTCGACATGTAGGTCACCAGCGCCACGCCGGCGAAACCGGTGGCGAAGTTGTCGACCAGGATCGCGGCAGAGAACACCTCCAGGCTCGGGCCGGACAGCGCCATCACCGCGAACATGACGTTCGAGCCCGGGCTGAGCACGGCTCCGATCAGCAGCGTCGGCACGAAACCGAAGCGCACCGCGCTGAGGCCGCCGAGGATGACGCCGGCCACCGATGCGAACAGCCCGATCGAGCCGCGCACGGCGCCGACGGTTTCCTTGGCCAGGCCGAGGTCGGCGTAGAACGGGTTGATCATCGGCCCGATCACGAAGTCGGCGAGGCGGTACAGGCTGATGGCCGCGAGCATCAACAGCGCGAGCCGGCCGTGCGCGCGAAAGAACGCGATGAACGGCCCGACGATCGCGTCCCACAACCCGCCGAGGGATCCGGGCCCCGCGGGGCCGGCGGCGCGCACGCCCGGCTCGGTGGCCCACAGCGCGGCGCCGACGCCGACGCCCATCGCGGCCGCCAGCAGGACGTACGACACCGGCCAGCCGACCGCCGCGGCGACAATCAAAATCAGGGCCTCGGTGATGAGCAGCGCCGCCCGGTAGCCGAGCTGGTGCGCGGCGGTGAGCAGCGCCAGCTCCTCGGCGTCGTCGGCGATCTCGATGCGCCAGGCGTCGATGACGATGTCCTGCGTCGCCGACGCGAACGCGGCGCCCAGTGCGCACGCGCCGAACAGCGTGAGGTCGCCGCCCGGGCCGGTGAGCGCCATGGCCACCAGGCTCGCAATCACGCCGAACTGCGCGACCACCATCCAGCCGCGCCGGTGGCCGAGCATCCGGCCGATCACCGGCACGTCGACCTTGTCGATCAGCGGCGCCCACAGGAATTTCAGCGAGTAGGTGAGGCCGACCCACGACAGGAAGCCGATCGCGGTCAATGCGATGCCTTCCTCCCGCATCCAGAAGCCGAGCGTGTTGCCGACCAGCAGGAACGGCAGGCCCGAGGCGAAGCCCAACCCCAGCATCACCGCGATCTTCGGCCGCCGCAGGCCGCGCAGCACGTCGCGCCAGCCGGGAGCGTTACTCATAGTCGAGCGTCAGCGGCGCGTGATCGGAGAAGCGGCTCGCCTTGTGGATCGCCGCGCGCTTGATGCGGTCCCGCAACGAGGGCGTCACGACCTGGTAGTCGATGCGCCAGCCGACGTTCTTGGCCCAGGCCGCGCCGCGGTTGCTCCACCAGGTGTACGACGGGCCTTCCGCATCCGGGTGCAGGTGGCGGTAGGCATCGACCCAGCCGGTATCGCCGAGCACGCTGTCCATCCAGGCGCGCTCGTGCGGCAGGAAGCCGGAATTCTTGCGGTTGCCGCGCCAGTTCTTGAGGTCGATCTCGCGGTGGGCGATGTTCCAGTCGCCGCACAGCACGTAGTCGCGGCCGTTGCGGCTCCAGTCCTGCAGGCGCGGCAGGAAAAACTCGAGGAAACGGTCCTTCGAGGCCTGGCGCTCGGGCCCCGCCGAGCCCGAGGGCAGGTACAGCGACACGACCGACAGCTTGCCGAAGCGCGCCTCCAGGTAGCGGCCCTCGGCGTCGAACTCCGGCACGCCGAGGTTGTCGAGCACTTCGTCGGGCTCGCGGCGCGAATACAGCGCGACGCCGGCGTAGCCCTTCTTCTCGGCGCCGTTGAAGAACAGGTACCAGCCCCGTGGCAGGCAGGCGAGCTCCTCGTCGAGGTCGGCGCGCTGCGCCTTGGTCTCCTGCAGGCAGAGCAGGTCGGCCTTCTGCTTCGGCAGCCAGTCGAACAGGCCCTTGCGCGCGGCGGAGCGGATGCCGTTGCAGTTGAGCGTGATGACGCGCAAGCGTTTCCCGGAAAGTTCTGCTGGGCCGGTATCATAGCGGCATGGCTTCGGGCGACATGGACTACAAGCGCGCATTCCTGCGCCTCGCGCTCGAGC
This sequence comes from Gammaproteobacteria bacterium, assembly GCA_031396825.1. Taxonomy (GTDB): domain Bacteria; phylum Pseudomonadota; class Gammaproteobacteria; order Nevskiales; family Nevskiaceae; genus JACPFV01. Next base: position 7,980 of record JANNLM010000264.1, read on the forward strand.
ACGGCGTGCTCAAGTTCGGCGAGTTCAAGCTGAAGTCCGGCCGCATCAGTCCCTACTTCTTCAACCTCGGACTGGTCAGCAGCGGGGCGGCCCTGCGCGAGCTCGGGCGCGCCTACGCCGAGGCCCTGTCGCGCTCCGGCGTCGCCTTCGACGCGCTGTTCGGACCGGCTTACAAGGGCATCCCGCTGGTCGCGGCGGTCGCCATTGCGCTGGCCGACGCCGGCCGCGACGTTTCGTACGCCTACAACCGCAAGGAAGCCAAGGACCACGGCGAGGGCGGCACCCTGGTCGGAACGAAGCCGAAAGGCCGCATCGTCATCGTCGACGACGTGCTCACCGCGGGCACGGCGATGCGCGAGTCGGTGCAACTGCTGCGGGCCGCCGGCGCGGCGCCGGTGGCCGCGGTGATCGCGCTGGACCGCCAGGAGCAGGGGCCCAACGGCGCCTCGGCCGTGGCCGAAATGGAGCGCGAGCACGGCCTGAAGATGATCGCGCTGGTTAACGTGCGGGAAATGCTGGAATTTCTGGAACATGAACGGCAGCCGGCCGCGACCGTCGCCGCCATCCGCAAATATCAGGCGCAGTACGGGGTTCCGGCGTAACATGGCGGGAGTGTTTTTTCCGAGGGGCCGGGAGCCGATTTCATGAGATTCGCAGCGGTGGTGATGGTCGTGTTCGCGGCGCTGGTGGCGGTGCCGGCGCAAGCCCAGAAGAGCGCCAAGAAGATCCAGTGCTGGACCGACAAGAACGGCCAGCGCATGTGCGGCGACGCCATCCCGCAGGAGTACGCCGGCGAGAAGCGCGACGTCATCAAGAGCGGCCGCGTGGTCGACACCATCGACGCCTCGAAGTCCGCCGATGAGCGTGATGCCGAGAAGAAGCGGCTGGCCAAGGAAGCGGAGCAGCAGAAGTCGGCCGAGTACGACCGCGCGCTGCTCGAGATGTACCGCTCGCAGACCGACATCACCGCGACGCGCGACGAGCGCGTTTCCCTGATCGACCTGCGCATCCAGGCCGCGACGAAGAGCTCGTCCGACACCGACCGGGCGCTGACCAACCTGCGCGCGCGCGCCGCCACGCAACAGGAAAAGGAAAACCAGGTCGATCCGGCGTTGACCAAGCAGATCAAGCAGTTCGAACGGTCCCAGAAGGACAACGCCAAGGCGCTCGAGCGCTACAACAAGGAGCGCGACGCGCTGTTGGCGAAGTACGACCGGGACTACATGCGCTACAGCGAGCTGCGCGGCCTGCCGGCCACCAAGCCGCCGCCGCCCAAGCCGTTCGTCGCGGAGGAAGACACCGCCAAGGCGCCGGCGACGCCGGCCAAGCCTGCGGATCCCAAGGCCGGGACGCCCGCCCAGCCCGCCACGCCGGCGACCCCTGCGAAGAAGGGCTAACCGCGGATCAGCGTCCCGACGCCCTCGTCGGTAAACAGCTCGAGCAGCACCGCGTGCTGCACGCGGCCGTCGATGATGTGGGCTGAGCGCACGCCGCTCTTCACCGCATCCAGCGCGGTGCCGATCTTCGGCAGCATGCCGCCGCTGATGGTGCCGTTGGCGATCAGCTCGTCCACCTGCTGGTAGGTCATGCCGGTCAGCACCTTGCCGGAGGCATCGAGCACGCCGGCGGTGTTGGTCAGCAGGATGAGTTTTTCGGCCTTCAGCACCGTGGCGATCTTGCCGGCAACCAGGTCGGCATTGATGTTGTAGGACTGGCCTTCCTCGTCGATGCCGATCGGCGCGATCACCGGGATGAAGCCGCCGTCCTCGAGGTGGCGGATCACCTCGGGCCGCACCGCGGCGACCTCGCCGACGAAGCCGAGGTCCTTCCTGCCGGCGAGCTTGCGCGCGCGGATCATGCCGTCGTCCTTGCCGGTGACGCCGATGGCCGATGGTAAGCGCCCCTTTGCCGCAACTCGGATGGTCGAGCGTGGCGGCCTGAAGATCGGGCTGGTGGGAATCGTGGGCAGTGAAGCTCTCGGGAGAGTGGCAGGTCTACGGGTCTTGAGTCCTATGGCTTCCCTGAAGGAGGCCGTC
>JANNLM010000352.1:0-4421 GCA_031396825.1 Gammaproteobacteria bacterium
GATGTTGAACGCCGCCACCGCGACGATCAGCGACAGGATGATGAACATCACCATCTTCTCGGTGCGCACGGCGCGGAAGAAGTTGGCGTGCTGGCGCGTCCAGTCGGATACGTAATAGACGCCCTCGAGCTCGTTGGCCAAATCGCGCGCCACGCGCGGCGCCTGGAACAGGTCGTGCAGCTTGAGGCGCACGCCAGTGACGTCCGTGCCCATGCGGTACAGCGCCTGGGCGTCGGCGAGGTGGATCAGCACCAGGCCGCGGTCGAACTCGTACATGCCGATCTCGAAGATGCCGCTGACCGTGAAGCGGCGGAAGCGCGGCACCACGCCGGCCGGCGTGATGCTGGCCTGCGGGATCATCAGGTCCACCTTGTCGCCGGTCCGCACGCCGAGGGCGCGCGCGATCTCGCTGCCCAGCACGATGCGGTACTCGCCGGCCACGAGATCCTCGAGCCGGCCTTCCTTCATGTGTTCGCCGACCTGCGAGACCTTGGCCTCCTCCGCCGGCAGCAGGCCGCGCAGCATGGTGCCGGACAGCGCGCCGCTCATGCGCAGCATCGCCTCGCCCTGCACGTACGGCGCCAGCGCCTCGATGTCCGGGTTCTGCTTCGCGCGCGCGGCGACGCCCGGCCAGTCGGGCAAGCCGCCCTCGAACGCGGAAATGGTGGCGTGCGAGGCCATGCCGAGGATGCGCGTGCGCAACTCGCGCTCGAAGCCATTCATCACCGACAGCACCACGATCAGCGCCATGACGCCGATGGCGATGCCGAGCATCGACACCAGCGAGATGAACGAGATGAAGTGGTTGCGGCGCTTGGCCCGCGTGTAGCGCAGGCCGATCCACAGTTCCAGGGGATGTCGCATAGGCGCGTGATTGTACGGGGACTGTCCCCTTTTTCGTGCTTCTTGAAAAAGGGGACTGTCCCCTTTTTCTAGTACAGCTGGCAGCCCAGCGCGTCCACCCACTCGCCGGCGGGGCGGAACGCCACCGTGCAGCTGCCGTCGCGGCCCTCGTACGGGAAGAACCGGTAATCGGCGGCCTGACCGCCATGGCGCTCGAGGAACGCCGGCAGCGCCGCGGCGAACGCGGGACGCTCCTTCGCGCGGGCCTCGACCTTGGCGGCGTGCGGCGCCACGTCGGCCCAGTGCTGGTCGAGCCGGCGGAAGAAGAACGGATCCTCGTGGAAGCCGACCTTGCCCATGATTTCCTGCATGGCGGCGCGCGCCTCTTCCTGCTCGTCCTGCGGCGGCATCACGTAAACCCACGGCGGCCGGCGGTCGGAGAACTGCCCGGCGAAATCCGCGGGTTTCTTCTCGAGCGCCAGCGGTTCCGCGGTGACCGACAGGAACGCGCCCTCGTAATAGCTCACGACGACCGGGCGCTGGCTGTGCACGGCGTAAAAGCCCCACACCAGCGCGCCGAGTTGCACGAGGCCGATGCAGGCCAGGTCGACCAGGATCAGCCGGCGCGCCTTGAACGGGTTGAAGATGATCAGCGTCAGCATCGGCCCGAGCACGAGGTCCACGCCCGCCATGATCTTGACGCCGCGCCAGCCGCCGTCCACCAGGAAATGGAAGCCCGGGTACCACTCGACCAGGATCAGGTACAGCGCGACCGCGAAGATGATGGCGCTCAGCCCCACGTGGATGCCGGCGGCCTTGAACCGCACCGGCAGCGAGCGGCGCAGGGCGTCGAGGCGGGACACCGGGGTGTTACTGGGCAGGTCGCTCATCGGTTCAGGCAGGGTCGTTGATTCCAGCCGGCTTAACTACGGGTTTCTGCAGGGCATTTCAAGGGCACGCCTGGCGGTCGGTTGGCCCCCTGCGGGACCGGTGCTATAGTCCGCTTCAGCTTTGTGGGCTAAGAGGCTTATGCGCAAAGAGTATTTGATTGTCGCGCTGGGTCTGTTCGCCGCTGCGGGAATGGCGGCGGCTGACGAATTGGCCGTGCCCGAAGCTCCGCCTGCCGACGCAATGGCGCCGTCGTATGCACCAGCCCCGCTCGCGCTGCCCTCCAAGGGCATCACCATGGCAGCGGTGAAGAAGCGGTTCGGCGAGCCGCGCAACACGCGCGGGCCGGTCGGCGGCGACACGCCGAAGCATCCGCCCATCACGCGCTGGGACTACGACGGTTTCGTCGTGATCTTCGAGAAGGATCGCGTGATCGATGCGGTCGTGCCGGGCTCCCCGCCCAAGCTGCGCACCACCGCCGGCCTGAGGCCGGCGACCAACGCGCCCGCGCCGCCGAGCATGCCGGCGCCGGACCAGCCGCCACCGCCGGATCAACCCCCGCCGCCGGACCAGGCACCGCCCGACCAGCCGCCACCGCCGGAGGCTGCAGCTGCGGAAGCAACGACTGCAGAAGCAGCTGCTGCGGAAGCTGAACCGATCATCCCGGAAGCGCCGGCCCAGGAGCTGGCACCGCCGATGGAGCCGACTGCCCAGGCCCCGATGGCCGAACCTGCAGCGTCGCAGCCGGTCCAGCAGATGCAGCCGGCGCCGGTCGAGCAGCCGCTGCCGAACGAGGACGGTCCGCCGACGCCGAAGTCCTGATTCACCGGACTTGCCGTAGTCTTCCCCAACATGACCACCGTGCTGCCCGCCGAATGGGCGCCGCAGAATGCCGTGCAACTCACCTGGCCGCGGCCCGACGGTGACTTCGCGCGCTGGTTCGAGGCCGTCGAGCGCAACTTCCTCGCCATCGCGCTGGCCATTTCCCGCTACGAGCCGCTGCTGATCGCCACCGCCGGCGATGCCAAGGCGCTGCACCAACGGCTCACGCGCGTGGGTGTGCCGGCCAGGCGCCTGAAGGTCTACGGCGTGCCCAGCAACGACGTCTGGGCGCGCGACCACGGCCCGATCACGGTGTTCCGCAACAGGCAGGCGGTGCACCTCGACTTCACGTTCAACGGCTGGGGCGGCAAGTTCGAGGCCGGCGAAGACAACCAGATCACGCGCCGCCTCGCCGAGCACGACGCCTGGTCGGCGCCGGTGGAAACGCTCGACTTCGTGCTCGAAGGCGGCGCGATCGACTGCGACGGCGCCGGCACGCTGCTGACTACCGAGCGCTGCCTGCTCGCGCCGACGCGCAACCCGGGGCAGTCGAAGGACCAGATCGAGGCCAAGCTCAAGCAATGGCTGGGCGTGGCGCGCGTGTTCTGGCTCAAGCGCGGCGACCTGCTCGGCGACGACACCGACGGCCACATCGACACGATTGCGCGGTTCTGCGACCCGGGCACGATCGCCTACCAGGCCTGCGACAACCGCCAGGACGCGCATTACGAGGACCTGGCCGCGATGGCCGCCGAGCTCGCCGCGCTGCGCGACCCGTGGGGCAAGCCCTACAAACTCGTGCCGCTGCCCCTGCCCGACGCGATGCACGACGAGGACGGCCGGCGCCTGCCGGCCGGCTACCCGAACTTCCTGATCGTCAATGGCGGCGTGCTGGTGCCGACCTACGGCGGCGCCGCCGATGCGGTCGCGCTCGAGCGCCTGCGCCCGTGCTTCCCGAATCGCGAAGTCGTCGGCATTGATTGCCGCGCCCTCATTCACCAATATGGCAGCCTGCATTGCGTGACGATGCAGATCCCCAAGGCGCCGTAGCGACATGAAGAACTTGAAGATCGGCCTCGTGCAGCAGAGCTGCGGCGCGGACCGCGAGCAGAACCTGAAGGCCAGCGAGGCCGGCGTGCGCGAGGCCGCCAAGCGCGGCGCGCAACTGGTGCTGCTGCAGGAGCTGCACGCCAGCGTCTATTTCTGCCAGCACGAAGACGCTGAGCTGTTCAACCTGGCGGAGCCGATCCCCGGGCCCTCCAGCGAGCGGCTCGGCAAGCTCGCGGCCGAGCTCGGCATCGTGCTGGTCGGCTCGCTGTTCGAGAGGCGTGCGCCCGGGCTGTACCACAACACCGCGGTGACCCTGGACGCGGACGGGAAACTCGTGGACATCTATCGCAAGATGCACATCCCCGACGATCCGCTCTATCACGAGAAATACTACTTCACGCCGGGCGATGTCGGCTTCCGCACGTTCGACACGCGCTTTGGTCGGATTGGCGTCCTCGTCTGCTGGGACCAGTGGTTTCCCGAGGCCGCCCGTCTGACTGCGTTGCAAGGCGCCCAGGTGCTCCTCTACCCCACGGCGATCGGCTGGCATCCGCGCGAGAAGGCCGAGTTCGGCGTGCCGCAGCATCAGGCGTGGGAAACCATCCAGCGATCGCACGCCATCGCGAACGGCGTCTATGTCGCGGCGGTCAATCGCGTCGGTCACGAAGGCGAGACGGGGCCGGGCATCGACTTCTGGGGCGCGTCTTTCGTCAGCGATCCGTTCGGCGTCGTGCTGAAGAAGGGATCACACGATCAGGATGAGATTGTCATTGCCGAATGCGACCCGGCGCGCAGCGAAGATGTACGCCGCAACTGGC
>JANNLM010000005.1:0-2110 GCA_031396825.1 Gammaproteobacteria bacterium
GCCGATGTTCTGGGGGCGCGGCCGGCTGGGGGGGGCGTCGACCCTGGATCTGCTTGTTGGGCGGCAACTCGTTCATTTGCCCTGCGATGCTGTGGGCCGCCTGGCCCAGAGCAAGAAAAACACGGCAATCGCCAAGACCACAACGGTGGCCATCAGAACGCGAGCGGTGCGTTCGTCGTTGGCCATAATGTAACGCCACAACGGGTCGATCTCTTTATATTTTGTGATCGCGCTCGAAGCAAGGATGGCGAGTTTGTCATGAGGAAGTGTGGCGAGCTCTTCGGTGCTGAGGGTGGGGTAGTTCGGTGCTTCAACGGCGACGAGCATTTCAGCGGTTTGGAACTGGTCATTGGCCCAAATGCATATCAGGGCGGGAATTGCCAAGGCCAGGATTGCCAGCACCCTTCGCGATTTCATTTTGTTGCCGCCCAACTAGAAATAGGTTTCATGGATTTGACGCCTAATCTACCCGCTGGTACATCTAGTTCGCATCGTGTCCTCATAACTATAAGAAAACATGGACAAACAAAAAGAAAACACCTCACGTGTCCCCACAAAAGCCTCAGAGCCCCAACCCCCGCGCCTGATGCAGCTCGTGCGGGAGGCCTTGCGCTCACTCCATTACAGCCTGCGCACCGAGCAAACCTACGTCCACTGGATTAAACGCTTCATCCACTTTCATGGCAAGCGCCACCCGCGCGAGATGGGAGGGCCGGAAGTCGCGGGGTTCCTGTCGCACCTCGCCGTGGACGGCAAGGTGGCGGCGAACACCCAGAACCTGGCGTTGTCGGCGCTGCTGTTTCTCTACAAGGAGGTGCTCGCGATCGATCTGCCGTGGCTGAAGGACGTGACGCGGGCCAAGCGGCCGCAGCGCCTGCCCACCGTGCTCACGTCCGCTGAGACGGCGGCACTCATGGCGGCGCTCAAGCCCGGCATGCCTACGCTGGTCGTGCGCCTGCTCTACGGCACGGGCATGCGCTTGATGGAGGGCGTGCGGCTGCGCGTGAAGGACATCGACTTCGAAGCGCGCCAGATCGTCGTGCGCGATGGCAAGGGCGCCAAGGATCGCGTGACAGTCCTGCCGCAAGGGCTGATCGAGCCGCTGCGCGCGCAGCTCGCGGTGCGGCGCTCGGTCTACGATGTTGATCTCGCGCGCGGTACGGCGAGCGTGTGGCTGCCGGACGCGCTCGAACGCAAGTATCCGGGCGCGGCCTCGCAGTGGCTGTGGCAGTACGTGTTTGCCGCGCCGGAGTTCTCCGCCGACCCCCGCTCAGGGGCAATCCGGCGCCATCACATCGACGAGCAGCACGTTCAGCGCGCGGTGAAGCGCGCGGCGGCCGCCGTAAAGCTCACCAAGCCGGTCTCGCCCCACACCCTGCGCCACTCCTTCGCCACGCACCTGCTCGAGTCGGGCTACGACATCCGCACCGTGCAGGAGCTGCTGGGCCACTCGGACGTCTCGACCACGATGATCTACACGCACGTCCTCAACCGCGGTGGGCGCGGCGTGGTCAGTCCGCTCGACCGGCTCTAGGTGTCATCCCGAGGAGCGAAGCGACGAGGGATCTTGCTTGTCCAGCACCGCGTACGCCATCGGCAGCAACAACAGGAACCACAGTGCGATCAGCACGGTGACGAGCGCGTCGAACACCACGTTGCTCGTCAGCGGATGGACGAAGGTGTCGTGGAAACGCAGGAACGGCCGGCGCGTCCGCCGCAGCGCGACGTCGCACCAGAAGAACGGCTGCCAGCTGTTCTGGCGCGTGTAGCGCCCGGCGCGAAACAGGATCTGCCAAGCGCGCCGCCAGCCCGCCTCGCGCAGTACGCGCCGCACCAGCGTCAGGTGCGGCCCGAGCTGCAGCCGCCCGGTCGCATCCTGCGTGGCGTACACCGCGTGCGCGCGCGTGAAGTACTCGTCGGCGCCGGCTGCGTGCAGGCCCATGATCAGCGCCATCAGCGTGTAGCGCCGCCGCGGCCCTTCTAGCTCGAAGCGCCGCGCCGAGGTGGCCAGGCGCCCGGGCAGTGCGAGCCACCGCCCGGTGGCGAAGATCTTCGCGGCGAGGCGCTGGTCTTCGAGGAACGGCAGGCGCTCGTCGAAGCCGCCGAGCTC
>JANNLM010000021.1:0-3861 GCA_031396825.1 Gammaproteobacteria bacterium
GGTCTCGCCGGACGGCAAGGAAGGCATGCTGCTGCACGCGCGCCAGTTCGCCGACGCCGACATCCACTTCCTGTTCGACCCGGGCCAGGGCCTGCCGATGTTCAGCGGCGACGAGCTCAAGCTGTTCATCACGCAGTCGAGTTATGTTGCCGTCAACGACTACGAGTCCGAGATGCTGGTGAAACGCACCGGCTGGTCGCTCAAGCAGATCGCCGAGCGCGTGGACGCACTGATCGTGACGCGCGGCGCCAAGGGCTCGCACATCTACGCCAAGAAGAAGGCGCACCTGATCCCGGCGGCGCGCGCCGAGTCGCTGGCCGACCCGACGGGTTGCGGCGACGCCTACCGCGGCGGCCTGCTGTGGGGCATCGCCGGCGGCCTCGACTGGGAGACCACCGGCCGCGTCGCCTCGCTGATGGGCGCGATCAAGATCGAGCGCCCGGGCACGCAGAACCACTTCATCACGCCCGAAGCGTTCCGGGCGCGGTTCAAGAAAGAGTTCCGCTACGAGCTGAAGTGACGCCCATGGACTATGTCATCTGCACCCTGCTCACCGGCGTGGGCGCGACCGCGTTCATGGACCTCTCGGCGCTTGTCAGGCAGCGCCTGTTCGGCATCCCTGCACCGAACTATGGCCTGGTGGGCCGCTGGATGGGCCACATGCCACGCGGGGTCTTTCGCCACGACTCCATTGCGGCGGCGCCGCCCGTGCCGCGCGAGCAGTTGATCGGCTGGACCGCCCATTACGTGATTGGTGTTGCGTATGCGGCCATCCTGCTGGGCATCTGGGGCCTTGCCTGGATTCGGCATCCGACCCTCGTGCCCGCGCTGATCGTCGGCATCGGCACCGTTGCCGCGCCGTTCCTGCTGATGCAGCCGGGCATGGGCGCCGGGATTGCCGCCAGCCGCACGCCGCGGCCCGCTGCGGCGCGGCTTCATAGCCTCACCATGCACACGGCCTTCGGCGTCGGGCTCTACGTGGCCGGCTGGGTTACGAAGATCCTGTACGCGCCGTAGAACGGATCCCGACACCTATTTGCGGACCGTCGCCACGAACCGCGCCGCCACGTCCGGCCGCGCACCGAGCGTGTCGAACTGCGGTCCCAGTGCCTTGTCGAGCTGGGTCAGCCGGTCCGCCGGCCGCGGGTGGGTCTTGAACAGCAGCGCGAGCTGCGACGACTCGGCGCTGAGGCTGTCGAGCGTCTGCAGCACCTGCGCGAGGCCGTAGGGGTCGTAGCCGGCGCGCGTCGCCAGGATGGCGCCGATGCGGTCCGCTTCGTACTCGTCGGCCTTGTCGAGGCCGCGGGTGTACAGCCCCTTCGCCACGCCGGCGACCTGGTTCAGCCGCTCCATGTCGGTCCCCTGGGGCGCGCCGGTGCGGCTCAGCAGCAACTGCGTACCCTGGCCGAGCAGCTTCATGCCGGCTTCCTTCTTCATGGCGTTGAGGTGATGTTTGCGCTCGACGTGAGCAATCTCGTGGCCGAGGGCGCCGGCGAGCTCGGCCTCGGTCTGCATCTGGTCGAGCAGGCCGCGGGTGATGAAGACGTAGCCGCCGGGCGTGGCGAAGGCGTTGACGTTGGCGTTGTCGAGCACGGCGAAGCGCCACGGCAGGTCGGGGCGGCTGCTTTGCAGCGCGACCCACAGCCCCACGCGGTTCACGTAGCGCTGCACGGCGGGATCGGCCAACGGCTTGCTGGCGCCGAGCAGCGTGGCCGCCACCGCCTGGCCCATCGCGCGCTCTTCCTCTTCGTCAGGCCCCGCGACGGCGGTCTTCACGGTCTTGGCGGTGTCCACGACCTTGTTGAGATCGAGTCCGCCGATGTTCGGCATGCTCTTGCACGCGGCCAGCAGGGCCGCGACCACGGCGAGCGCGAGCAGCAGGGCGCGGTTCATGGCTTCTCCTGCATGAACTTGGGCGAAGCTTTCAGTTCAGCTTGCTTGGCGAAGCCGCGGGCGTCGGCCGGCGCGACGGCCAGATTCTCGACCAGCTGCAAGGCCGCCGGATCGGGCTTGGCGTTCTTGAGTTCTTCCTCGGACAGGCCGCGCACGCCGGTGGTGGCCGTGCCGTAGGTCGAACTGGAGCGGCCCGTCTTCAGCACGGAGAGTGCGCTGGTGCCGCCGCTGCCGGCAGCGCCGGTGAAGCGCAGCAGCCACATGCGTACCCAGCCGGCGGTGCCGTCTGCCTTGACCTGGTACCAGCCGCCGACGCGCTTCATCACTTCGACGCTGGCTCCCGGCGGCAGGACCTTGAGGGTCTTGCTGTCGCCGAGCGGCGACGCGTGCAGGGTGGCCGAGCGCGCGACGGTGCCCATCTGGGCGGCGCTGACGGGCAGGGCCAGCAGGGCGAGCAGCAGCAGTGCGTTACGCATGGGTGGTCTCCGATGGTTCGAAGAGGCGCACCCCTTCGGTCTTGCCCTTGGCCTTGAAGTCGCCGCGATCGACGAACGTGAATTCCCCGCCGCAGGCCGAACGTGTCGCTTCGGATACCAGGATCCGCGCCACCCCTTTGGTGGCCCCCTCGATGCGGCTGGCCAAGTTTACGCTGTCACCGATGGCGGTGTAGTCGAGTTTGTTCTCCGAGCCGATGAAGCCGACCACCGCCGGCCCGGTGTGCACGCCGATGCCGATGTCGAACTCCTTGCCCAGCTCGCCGCCGAGCTCGCGGCGGAAGTCGTCCACCGCGCGGCTCATCTCGAGCGCGGCCTTGACCGCGTTCTGCGCGTGGCGCGGGTCGTCCACCGGCGCGCCCCAGAACGCCATGATGGCGTCGCCGATGAACTTATCCACCGTGCCGCCGTGGCGGAAGATCACGTCCACCTGGCGCGAGAAGTAGCGATTGAGGATCTCGACGATCTCCTCGGGCCGGCGGCTCTCCGACAGCGTGGTGAAGCCGCGGATGTCCGAGAACAGCAGCGTGATGACCTTGCTCTGGCCCTTGGTCTCGCGCGGGTCGCCGACCTGGCCGACCAGCGTCTGCACCACGCGCGGGTCGACGAAGCGGCCGAAGGCGCGCACGGCCTGCTGCTTCTCGGCGCGCTGGCGCAGGTACTCGCGCACGGTGCGGGCGAGGTAGGTCAGCCAGGCGAAGGCCAGCGGCGTGACCGCCGGGACGATCCACCCCGCGGACAGCGCGCCGTAGGACGCGCCGACGGCCAGCGGCGTCGCCGCCAGCAGCGCGCCGGCGATGGCGACCGGGCCGAGGCGGGCCATGAACAGTGCGACCACGAAGGCGATGCCGAGCAGCGCCAGCAGGGCGTCCACCGCGCGCGGCGTGCGGCGCAGCGCATCGCCGTTCTTCAGCGTCTCGATGGCGGCGGCGAGGATGTCCACGCCGGGATGCACGCCGTCCATCGGCGACGGCCGCAGGTCGCCGAGGCCCGAAGCCAGCGCGCCGATGACGACGATGCGGTCCTTGACCTGCGCGGGGTAGGTCTGCGGCTGCTCGAGGCTGAAGTCGGCCAGCAAGTCGGCGTAAGAGATGCGCGTGCGCTCCTGCGGCGTGCCGCGCCAGTGGATCTCGATGGCGTCCCGGTCCGGCAGCGCGATGCCGAGCGCGGTTGCGACGCGCGCCGGCAGCGACGGGATGCGCCAGCCCTGCGCATCGAGCCATAGCGGGTAGCGCCGGCCGATGCCGTCATCGTCGCGCAGGAAGTTGATCGCGCCGATGCGGCTGGTGAGCGCGATCCGCTCGAACGGCAGCAGCAGCGCGGCACGCGCGCCCAGTGGCGCTCCGGGCATGCGCGTGAAGCCGAGCTTCTCGCCGTACTCGTCCAGCGCAAGGCCTTGAGTGTCGTCGGCGCCTTCAAGCCGCACCATCGGGAAGAACGCGTTCGGGGTGGCCACCGCCGTCTCGACCAGGTA
>JANNLM010000034.1:0-23418 GCA_031396825.1 Gammaproteobacteria bacterium
TCGACCAGCAACTGCATGCGCGCGACCCCGGCCACACCCGCCACCGGCGGCGGCACTGGCGGATAGACCATCACGCCGTCGGCCTCGGGCAGGGCCGCCGCCGCTGCGGCCGCGGCGTGCAGAAAGTCAGCGGCGGCCTGCACGCTCTTGGCTTCAGCCCGCAGCAGGGCCAAGCTGGAAAAAGGCGGCAAGCCGGCGCCTTCGCGCTCGCGCAACTGGCTGGCGGCAAAGGCGGCGAAGTCGTGCGCCAGGAAGCGATCCTTGGCGTCGTGGGCCTGCTCGGCCCGCAGCTGGCCGCCCTTGGCGATCTCGAGCTGGTCGATGCGGTGGAGCGTCTCCCGCCGGCGGTGCACGTTGGCGGCGCGGCTCTCGTTGTCGCGCGCCGCGTCGAGCAGGTTCTTGAGGCGGTCCTCGAGACGGCCGCTCTTGCCGCGCAGGATCTCGACCTGCCGCTCGATCAGCGACACCGCCGCGCCGCTGGCGTGGCGCAGCTCCAGCACCTCGAACAGCTCGGGGTGCCGCGCCAGGAAATCCGGATTCGCCTTCAGAAATGCCACGACCTGGGCTTCGTCCATCGCCGGCTCCACCGCCGTCGCCGCGTTCAGGTCCGCCGCTCCCCCGCCCATGCCGATTCCCCCTCGTTCCACTCGATCTCGCCCCGGAACACGGTCGCGGCCGGCCCGGTCATGTAGACCGGCTGGCCCTCGCCCGCCCACTCCATCTTCAGCACGCCGCCGCGCAGCTGCAGCTCCACCGCCGCGCCGAGCCGGCCCCACAGCCGCCCGACCACGTGCGCGGCGCAGGCGCCGCTGCCGCAGGCCTGCGTCTCGCCGGCGCCGCGCTCATAGACTCGCAGCTTGGCATGGCTGCTGTCCACGACCTGCAGGAAGCCGGCGTTGACGCGCTCGGGAAAGGCCGGATGCCGCTGCAGCGCCGCGCCGATCGCCTCGACCGGGGCGCGCTCGACGTCGGGCACTTCCATGACCGCGTGCGGGTTGCCCATGCTGGCCACGCCGACCTCGAGCATGGCGCCGTGCTCGGCCGTGACGGAGTAACGCAGCGCGCGCGCCGGCGCGGTGAACGGTACCTGCGCGGGCTCGAGCCGGGGCACGCCGGCGTCCACGCGCACCAGGCCTTGGTCCAGCAGCTGCAGCTCGATCTGCGTCGTGCGGGTGCGCAGGCGGAAGCGGTCTTGCTTCGACAACCCGCGGTCCTTGATGAAGCGCGCCACGCAGCGCGCGCCGTTCAGGCACTGGCCGGACTCGGTGCCGTCGCTGTTGTAGATGCGGTAGTCGAAGTCGGTGCCCGTCGCGCTGGCCGGCTCGATGACCAGGATCTGGTCGCAGCCGACGCCGCGGCGCCGGTCGGCCAGGGCGCGCGACTGCGCGGCGGTCGGCGCAAACGGCTGGCGCGTGGCGTCCACGACGACGAAGTCGTTGCCCAGGCCGTGCATCTTGGTAAAGGACAGCTTCATGGGCGCGCAGTTTACAATCCCGGCGGAGAAAGCCCATGGACCCAGTCACCCATCGCGGGGGTTGCCACTGCGGCGCGGTGCGCTTCGAAGTCAAGGCGCCGGCGCACATCACGGTGCAGCGCTGCAACTGCTCGATCTGCACCAAGACCGCGTTCCTGCACCTGATCGTGCCGGGCGCGGACTTCCGCCTGCTCACGGGCGCCGATCGCATCGGCACCTACACGTTCAATACCGGCGTGGCCAGGCACCTGTTCTGCACGGCGTGCGGCGTGAAGTCGTTCTACGTGCCGCGCTCGAACCCCGACGGCTTCTCGGTCAACCTGCGCTGCCTCGACCCGGGCACGATCGACGGGGTAGTCTTCGAGGACTTCGACGGGCAGAACTGGGAGCGCAACGGCGCCACCCTCGCCCCCCTGTCGGCCGGGAGGGCCTCGTGAACCCATGAACCTGTACCCGATCGTGACCACGCTGGCGCCGATGGAATGCCGCGACTTCTACAAGAAGGCGTTCGACGCGCGGATCATCTTCGAGACCGACTGGTACGTGCACCTGGGCATCGGCAGCTGGGAGATCGGCTTCCTCAAGCCCAATCCGCCGCAGCACCTGCCGGTGTTCCAGCACACGCGGCCCTCGCACGGGCTGACGCTGGCGATCGAGGTGCCCGACGTGGTGGCGATGTTCAACTCGCTCGCCGATCGCGGCATCGAGTCGCTCGGCAAGCCGGAGGAGTTCCCCAACGGCGAGTGGGCCTTCTCGGTGATCGACCCGGCCGGCGTGATCCTGAACTTCGTCGAGCACCGCGGCGGCGCCAGCGAATCGCAAGTCGTACAGATCTAGGGCGTCGCGCGAATCCAGTCGATGGTGCGGCGCGCGAGCTCGGGGCCCTGGTCTTCCTGGATGAAGTGGCCGCCCCACATGCGGTGATGCGGCTGGCCCGCGGCGCCCGGCACGTGCGGAATGAGCTGGCCGTCGGCGCGGCCGAGGATCGGGTCGTTCTTGCCGAACACGCACAGGAACGGCTTGCGCCACTCGCCGAGCTTCTGCCACGCCGCGCGATTCGCCGGCGCCGCCGGATCGTCCGGCGTGATCGGCACCAGGCGCGGGAACTTGCGCGCGCCGGCCATGTACTTCGACGACGGGAACGGCGCGTCGTAAGCCGCGATCTCCGCGGCCGACAACTTGCTGACCACGCCGCTGTTGACGATGCGGCCGATCGGGAACCACGGCGAATACATGGCGAAGGCACGCCAGATGCGGAACGCCGCATTGGAACCGCGGTCGCCGGTCGGCAGGAAGCCGTTGGCGACGACGATGCGATCGAAACGCTCCGGATGCTCGGCGGCCAGCCGCAGGCCGAGCAGCGAGCCCCAGTCCTGGCACACCAGCGTCATGCGGCGCAGGTCCAGCGCCTCCATCCACTCGCGCAGCCAGTCGACGTGGCCCTGGTAGGTGTAGTCGTCCATGCGCTCCGGCTTGTCCGACTTGCCGAAGCCGATCAGGTCGGGCGCGAGCGCGCGCAGTCCCGCCTGCGCGAACAGCGGGATCATCTTGCGGTACAGGTAGCTCCACGACGGCTCGCCGTGCAGCATCAGCACGGCCGCGCCGACGCGCGGGCCCTCGTCCACGTAATGCAGGCGCAACCCGGAGCGCAGCGCGTGCCAATGCGGTGCGAACGGATAGCCCGGCAGGTTCTCGAAACGCGAATCCGGCGTGCGTAGCGCGGCCATGGGAATCCATGCTACAAGACCCGCGATTTCAGCAGAGGGAGCGCCATGCAGGTCATCGGTCTGGACGTCGGCTTCGGCTTCACCAAGGCCACCAACGGCCGTGAAACGCAGATCTTCAAGTCCGTGGTCGGCGACGCCGCCGAGGCAACCTTCAACGACCAGCTGATGCCATCGAAGAGCGCGCACGGCCGCCACCTGCAGATCAACGGCGAGACCTTCTACGTCGGCGAACTCGCCGAGCAGCAGAGCCGCGGCCGCGGCTACACGCTCGATCCGACGCAATTCCTCAACAAGTTCGCCAAGACGCTGGCCATCTCGGCCTGCGCGCCACTGGTGGACCCGGGCCAATCGGTGCGCCTGGTCACCGGCCTGCCGATCAGCTTCTTCCGCAAGCACAAGGACACGCTGACGCAGCTGCTGCAGCAGCGCCACACCGCGACGCTGTTCAAGGCGAGCGGCGAGAAGGACGAGCGCGTGCTGAACGTGGACAAGGTGCGCGTGATCCCGCAGCCGTTCGGCGCGCTGTTCAACCTGATGCTGAGCGACCAGGGCAAGCCGGTCAGCCAGCGCTTCATCACCGAGAAGATCGGCGTCATCGACGTCGGCTTCCGCACCGCGGACTACACCATCAGCGACAAGACGCGCTATTCGGAGCGCGGCAGCCAGTCCACCGACTCCGGCATCTCGATCGCGTTCCAGGCGCTGGCCAACGCGCTGCAGGAAAAGAGCGGCGTCGCCATCGAGCTGTTCCGCCTGTACGACGCGGTGCAGCGCGGCACCATCAAGATCCGCGGCAAGCGCTACGACATCACCGCGCTGGTCAAGCAGGCCTTCGGCGGGCTCGCCACGCGCGTCGCCACCGAAGCCAACCGGCTGTGGTCGGACGACTGGGACGTGGATGCGATCGTGATCAGCGGCGGCGGCGGCGCGGTGCTCGCGCCGTACCTGGCGCCGCTACTCGAAGGTGAAGTGATCCCGGTGCCGCCCGAGCAGGACGCCCGCCTCAACAACGTGCAGGGCTACCAGAAGTACGGCCTGCACCTGTGGGCCGGCGGCGGCGGTTCAGCCGCCTAGCATCTTCTCCAGCTCCTCCAGCGCCTCACCCGTGTAGACCGACAGCCGCTGCATGTGCGGCAGCGTGTCGCGCGCGCCGGTGAAGCCGAAGTTCAGCTTGCCGTCGTAGCTGACGCAGGTGATGTTGAGCGCGCCGCCGTGCGCCAGCAGCGAGAGCGGATACATCGCCTCGAGCCGGGCGCCGTAGAAGTACAGCGGCTTGTCCGGTCCCGGCACGTTGGAGATGGTCACGTTGAACACCGGCCGCGTGCGCCCACCGATGCCGGTCACCAGCGACAGGATGTACGGTGCCATCACCAGCATGGTGTATTGCGTGAGCGCGCTGCGCGGCAGCGACTGCAGGTGATCCTTGGCCACGCGCGTCGACTGCGTGATCGCCTTCAGGCGCTTCCTCGAGTCGGCGATGTCGGTGCCGAGGCTGGCCATGATGAAGCTGATGGCGGTGCCGTGGCCCTGGTCGTCGGCCGGCCGCACGTTGACCGGGATGCCGGCCGTCATCGACTTGCCCGGCAGGTGGTGCGCTTCCTTCAGGAAACGCCGCAACGCGGTGGCGCACAGCCACAGCACCACGTCGTTGAGCGTGGCGTCGGCCTTCTTGGCCAGCGCCTTCAGGCGCGCCAGGTCGTAGGACTGCGTGCCGAAACGCCGCGCGCCGGTGATGCGGCCGTTGAGCACCGATTCCGGCGCGGCGAACGGCGCGATCAGCTCGTGGTTGTCGCCGCCCCGCATCAGCCGGGCCAGCCCGCGGCCCAGCTCCGGCATCGAGCGCGCCTGCTTCTTGAGCCCGTTGATGACGCTGGTCATGGCGCCTTCCGGGATCGGCGGCGGCTCGTCGTCGGCCTGCTGCCGCTCGGGCGGCGCGGCGGCCCAGGGCGGCGGCTGCTTCTTCGAGGCCGCGGGCGAGTCGCCCAGCGCCCGCTGCAGCATGCGCATGCCGCTGATGCCGTCCACCAGCGAGTGGTGCATCTTGGTGTACAGCGCGATGCGGTTGTTCTCGAGGCCCTCGATCAGCGTGGATTCCCACAGCGGGCGCGTGAAATCGAGCTGGCGGCTGTGCAGGCGCGACACCAGCACGCCGAGTTCGCGCTCGCCGCCCGGCTTGGGCAGCGCCGAGTGGCGCACGTGGAAATCCATGTCGATGTCGTCTTCCATGCGCCAGGTCGGCAGCACGCGGCGCAGCGCCGGGTTCTTCAGGCGATAGTTCCAGGGCGGGTGCGCTTCGGTGTGCGACTTCAGGTGCCCGAACAGTTTCTGCGCGAAGTCTTCCTTGGCGTCGTCGGGCAACTGGAAAATCAGCAGGCTGCCGACGTGCATCGGCGTGTCGATCGAATCGACCGCGAGCCATGAGGCGTCGAGCGGATTGAGGCGCTTGGTGCCCGGCATGTTCTGGTTCCCCCGGTTGGGCCGCCAGTATACGGGGACGGCGCCACACCGCCCCGCACCTGACGGCCGCGGGCGCCGGCGCCGCAACCGCGGGGCTATACTCCGGCCCCTGTCGCCACCCCCTTCCCGGATCCCGCAATGAGCACCGCCGTCTCGCAGCTGCCCTTCGCCCCCAATGCGCTGGAGGCCGAGATCCGGCGCGTGTTCGAGCGCCAGCGCGAGACCGCGCTGCGCCTGCGCACCTCCACCGCCGCCGAGCGCATCGCCAAGATCATGCGCCTGCACGACGCCGTGATGGCGCGCCGGCCGGAGTTCTACGAGGCGGCCTACAAGGATTTCAGGAAACCGCCGGCGGAAGTGGACCTGGCCGAGATCCTGCCGGTCATCGCCGAGGCCAAGCACGCCAAGCGCGCGCTGAAGGGCTGGATGAAGCCGCACGGCGTGTGGCCGACCAGCCTGACCATCGGCCTGAAGTCGTGGATCCAGTACGAGCCGAAGGGCCGCTGCCTGATCGTCTCGCCCTGGAACTACAACGTGAACCTGTCGTTCGGCCCGCTGGTGTCGTGCATCGCCGCCGGCAACACCGCGATCCTGAAACCGTCCGAGATGACGCCGCACCTGACCGAGGTGATGGTCCGCATCGTCCGCGAAATCTTCACCGAGGATGAAGTCGCCATCTTCGAGGGCGACGCGGCCGTATCGACGATGCTGCTGGCGCTGCCGTTCGACCACATCTTCTTCACCGGCTCGCCGGCGATCGGCAAGGTCGTCATGGCGGCGGCGGCCAAGCACCTGACCTCCGTCACGCTGGAGCTCGGCGGCAAGTCGCCGACCCTCATCGACGAGACCGCCGACCTCAAGCTCGCCGCCAAGACGCTGATGTGGGGCAAGTACACCAACTGCGGCCAGACCTGCATCGCGCCGGATTACATCTACATCCATCCGTCGGTGAAGGACGCGTTCGTCGCCGAGTGCCGCGCCGTCATCAAGGAGTGCTACGGCGAGAGTGCCGCCGAGCAGCTCGCCTCGCCCAACCTGGCGCGCATCGTCAATACGCGCCACACGCAGCGCCTCGCCGGCCTGCTCGCCGACGCGAAACAGAAGGGCGCGAAGATCACGGTTGGTGGTGAAGTCAGCGAGAAGGACAACTTCATCCAGCCGACGTTCATCGAGAACATCCCCGCGGACGCTCGCATCCACACCGAGGAGATTTTCGGGCCGCTGCTGCCGATCCTGACCTACACGGACCTCGACGCGGTCCTCGCGCACATCAACAGCCAGCCCAAGCCGCTGTCGCTCTACATCTGGAGCCGCAGCGAGCGCAACATCGAGCGCGTGCTGAAGAACACCAGCGCCGGCGGCACCTGCATCAACCACTGCGTGGTGCAGTACGGCCACGGCAACCTGCCGTTCGGGGGCGTCAACAACTCCGGCATCGGCAGCGCGCACGGCATCTTCGGCTTCAAGGCCTTCTCGCACGAGCGCGCGGTGGTGCGCACGCGCTTCATGATGGCCAAGACCTTGTTCCCGCCGTACACGGCGTTCAAGGCCAAGCTGATGAACCTGATGTTGAAGACGCAATGACACGCGGCGGCAAGCCGCGGGTCATGTAGGAGCGCCTCTCAGGCGCGACCAAAAAAAAGGCCGGCAATGCCGGCCTTTTTCGTTGCAGCGAGCGTTACGGCGTGACCGTCAGGCTCAGCTGGCTGGTCGTGGGGTTGCCGTTGATGTCCTCCGCGTCATACGTGATGACGACGATGCCGATGTACGTCAGCACCGGCGTGTACTGGACCTGGTTGCCCACAATTGCCGCCGTGCCGGCGTTCAGCGCCGGGGTTCCGACCAGGCTGACGTTGGTCAGCGTCAGGCCGCCGGCCGCGGGATCCACGTCGTTGGCCAGCACGTCGAACAGCTGGGCGGCCGCGCTCGAGGACGCGACATCCACGTCCGGGATTGCCAGCGGACCGAGCACGATCGGCGTCGGCGTCACCGTGATGGTGAGCAGGCCGTTGCTGGTGTCGCCGTTGGCGTCGGTGGCGGTGTAGGTCACCACCACGACGCCGGCGAACCCGGCCTGCGGAGTGAACCGCACCTGGTTGCCGACGATGGCCACGGTGTGCGTCGCGGTCGGCGCGGAGCTGGTGACCACGACGCCGGTCAGGGTCAGCCCGCCGCCGGCGAAGTCCACATCGTTGCCCACCACGTCGATGTCGGTCGCAGCGGAGTCCTGCGGCAGGACGGCCGCGTCGGGAATCGCAACCGGGCCCACCGGCGGGTTCAACGGCGAGACGACGATGTTGAGCACGCCATTGGCGCTGTTGCCATCGATGTCCGTCGCCTCGTAGGTGATGACCACGGCGCCGGCAAAACCGGCGGCCGGCGTGAAGCGCACCTGGTTGCTGTTGATGGCGACCGTGTGCGCCACGTTCGGCAGGGAACTGGTCACCGAGACGTTGGTCACCGTCAGCCCGCCTCCGGCCGGATCGACGTCGTTGGCGAGCACGGCGTGATTGGCGGCGCCTGAGTCCTGCGCCACGGTCGCGGCATCCGGCAGCGGCACCGGACCCACCGACAACCCTGCCGGCTGGACGACGATGGTGAGCACGCCGGGCGCGCTGTTGTTGTTGACATCGGTCGCGGTGTAGCTGACGACCACGATCCCTGAGAACGCGGCGGCCGGCGTGAACCGCACCTGGTTGCTGTTGATGGCGACCGTGTGCGCGACGTTGGGCAGCGAGCTCGTGACCGAGACGGCCGTGACCGTCAGCGCGCCGCCGGCGATGTTGACGTCGTTGGCAAGCACGTTGTGGTTGGCGGCGCCGGAGTCCTGCGCCACCACGGCCACATCCGGGATCGGCACCGGACCCACCGCCAGGGCGAGCGGCGACACCACCACGGTGAGCACGCCGTCGGCGGCGTTGCTGTCGACGTCGGTCGCCGTGTAGGTGATCAGCACGACGCCGGCAAAACCGGCGGCCGGCGTGAACCGCACCTGGTTGCTGTTGATGCTGACCGTGTGCACGGCGCTCGGCAACGAACTCGTGACCGTGACGTTGGTGACCGTCAGGCCGCCGCCGGCCGGGTCCACGTCGTTGGCGAGCACGTTGTGATTGGCCGCGGCCGAGTTCTGGGCCACGGTCGCCGCATCCGGCAGCGGCACCGGACCGGCCGGCACCGCCAGCGGCGAGACCACGATGGTGAGCACGCCGTTGGCGGTTTCGCCGTTGACGTCGGTTGCGACGTAGTCCACGAGCACGGTGCCCACGAAAGCCACCGCCGGCGTGAACCGGACTTCGTTGCCGACGACGGTGATCGTGTGCGTCACGGGCGGCAGGGACTGCGTGACGGTGGCGCTGGTGAGCGTGAGCCCGCCGGCGGACAGGTCCACGTCGTTGGCGAGCACGTCGATGTCGTTCGCACCCGAGTCCTGGGTCAACACGGCAACGTCGGGGACCGCGACCGGCGGCAACGCAACCGGCAGCACGCTGACGGCAATCGCTCCGGTGGAAACGCCGCCGTCGCCGTCCATGATGTCGTACAGCAGCGTGACGACGCCGGTGAAAGTCGCCGGCGGCGTGAAGGTCACGGTCGTGCCGTTGGTAGTGGCCACGGCGCCGGCGAGCGGCGGCAGGGTCTGGTCCACCGTCACCGAGGTGATGGTGAGCCCGGTGCCGGACAGGTCGATGTCGTTGGCGAGCGCGGTGATGGGGTTGTTGGTCGAGTCGGTCTGCACGACCACGACGTCGGGGACCGCGGTCGGCGTCAGCCCGGGCTGGGGCGCGCCCGGCGCCCCTTCCTGCGCCATGCAACCCGCGAGGGCGGCCGTGGCGACCGCGAGCAGAATCCGGAACTGCCTCATGGCTTATCTCCCGAGGGCGCGCGGATGTTCAGCTCGACACGACGATTGCGCTCGCGCCCCTCCTCGGTCTCGTTGCTGGCCAGCGGACGCGTCTCGCCGTAGCCGGCGGACCTCATGCGCCTGGCGGCGATGCCTTTCTCCACCAGGTAGGCCATGGCGGCCGCGGCGCGCGCCTGCGACAGGCGCAGGTTGTAGAGCTCGCCGCCGGTGGCGTCGGTGTGGCCCCGGATCCCGAGCTCGATCTCGGGCTGGTCGTTCATGAAGCGCACGACCGTGTCGAGCACCTCGCGGCCGGCCGGCGCGAGCTCGGCGCGGTCGAGCGCGAACTCGATGTTCGGCAGCACCACGACCTGCGCCTTGTGCACGCACCCGTCGGGTTCGACCTTGGCGCCGCCGACGGTGTCCTTGCACCGGTCGGCCGCGTCGGGTACGCCATCGCCGTCGCCGTCGATCACGACCGGCACCTCGATGATCTTCTCGACCTCGACCAGCTTCTCCGTTTCGCGCCCCGCCGCGATCTCGAGCGTGAGGCCGAGCATGACGTCGAGCTGTCCCGAGTCGAAGCTGTCGTAGACGCCGCGCAGGTCCACGCGCGGCCGAATGCCCCAATCGCTCACCGGGGCGAAGCGCCAGCCGGCGCCGAGGTTGCCGTAGCCACTGACGCCGTCCTCGTCGTCGGGATCGACGTCGTTCAGCACCGCGCCGAGGCCGGCGACCAGGTACGGATGCCCCGCGCCGAGGTTGCCGAAGCGCTGGAACAAGTCGAGGCCGAGGCCGTACTGGTAGAAATCGGTCAGCCCGGCCTGGCCGGTCTCGAGCGTGCCGCCGAACGCGCGCACTTCCCAGGCGCGCGTGTTCCAGAAGGAGCGGCCGTAGCCGTAGTTGGTGCCCACCGCGCGATCCACACCACGGCCGCTGTCGGGATCGGCATAGAAGCCGCCGAAGGCGATGTAGCGCAGCTGCGGCGCGGCGCCTTCCGGCGCGTCGTGCAGCGCGATGGCCGGGCTCGAAGCCAGCAGCAGCGCCAGCAGCATGGCCCGGGATGGCGCAAGTGCGTCCGCTGTGAGCCTCATGACCGCGCCTCCCCCGGTGCCGGCAGAAGTTACCGGCGAGTCATGATCGTCCCCCGCTACCACGGGGGAGAAGTAGACCAAGGTCTGACCGAGCGTTCAGGGCGGGAAAATGTCACAAAAACAAAGGGCCCGGCGCTGACCGGGCCCTCGACAATCTGGATTTCCTGCGACTTAGGTACTAGCCGTTCAGGCCATCTGCGCGCGGCGCGACGACAGGTCGACGACGTCGGCTTTCTCGGCGTAGTTGCCGAGGATGTAGCCGGCAGTGAAGTGATCGGTCTGGATCACGTCGAGGCGCGCCTTGTCGAACTCGGCGACCAGGTCGGCCTCCTCGCGCGTCAGCAGCTTGCGATTGACCGCGTCGGTGAGGCGCGCCGCGGTGTCGTCGCCGGCGAGTTCCTCCTTCACCATCATCTTGTAGTACTTGAGGAACGGAGCTTCCGCCTTCTGCAGCAGGTTCCAGGCGTGCTCGATGCGGCCGACCGCGTCGTGCGGGCCGCCGCTCTTGAACACCAGCCACGAGACGCGGTCGCGCAAGCCGGTCTGCTCGAGCAACTGGTCGGCGACGCGCGCGTTGAGCGCGTCGGACACCGGCAGGTAATGGTTACCGAGCGGGAACACCACGGCGCGCATCACGCCGCGCGCCCACGCCGCCGGGAAGTTGCGCAGGAATTCCTCGAAGGCCCGGGCCATCTCGTTCAGGCAGTGGTCCATGGCCCACTGCATGTGCTGGACGTCCTCTTCCTTCTGGCCGTGGTGGATGAAGTACTTCAGCACGGCGCTGGCGATGTACAGCTGCGACAGCACGTCACCGAGGCGCGCGGACAGGCGCTCCTTGAACTTGAGCTTGCCGCCGAGCACGCCCATGGTCAGGTCGGAGACGAACGCCAGCGACGCGGAGAAGCGCTCGAGCTGGCGGAAATACGGCGCGGTGACGCCCGGCAGCGGCGAGCCCGCCAGGCGCGAGCCGGTCAGGCCCAGCGTCATGGCGCGCACCGCGCGGTTGATGGAGAAGCCGATGTGGCCGAACAGCGCCTGGTCGAACGCCGGCAGGTCGTCCTGGCGCGCGGCTTCCATCTCGGGGAACACATACGGATGGCAGCGGATCGCGCCCTGGCCGAAGATCATGAGATTCCGCGTCAGGATGTTCGCGCCCTCGACCGTGATCGCCACCGGCGTCGACCGATAGGCGGTGGCCAGCGTGTTGCGCGGGCCCTGCTGGATGCCGCGGCCGCTCAATACGTCCATCGAGTCGATCACCACGCGGCGCATCAGTTCGGTCATGTGGTACTTGGCAATGGCCGTGACCACGCTCGGCGCGCAGTGGTCCACCGCCGAGGCGGTCAGCACGCGCATCGCCTCGAGCGTGTAGGTGTGCGCGGCGATGCGGCCGGTCGCCTCCTGCACGCCCTCGAACTTGCCGATGGCGACCTTGAACTGGCGGCGGATGCGCGCGTACGCGCCGACCATCCGATAGCTGGTCTGGCCCGCGGCCGTGGCCAGCGCCGGCAGCGAGATGCCGCGGCCCGCCGACAGGCACTCGACCAGCATGCGCCAGCCCTTCCCCGCCATCTCCGGCCCGCCGATGATCCACTCGACCGGGATGAACACGTCCTTGCCGAAGATCGGGCCGTTGTGGAACGCCGCGCCCGGATAGTGGCGCCGGCCGATGATCACGCCGGGATGCTTGGCCGGGATCAGCGCGCAGGTGATGCCGTAATCCACCTTGGTCTTGTCGCCGAGCAGGCCGTCCGGGTCGCGCAGCTTGAACGCCAGGCCGACGACGGTCGCCACCGGCGCCAGCGTGATGTAGCGCTTCTCGAAATTCAGGCGGATGCCGAGCACCTTCTTGCCCTCGTGCTCGCCGTAGCCGACCACGCCGAGGTCCGGCATCGCGGTCGCGTCCGAGCCGGCTTCCGGGCCGGTCAGGCCGAAGCACGGCAGCTCGGTGCCCTTGACCAGGCCCGGCAGCCACTGCTTCTGCTGTTCCTTGGTGCCGTAGTACATCAGCAGCTCGCCGGGGCCGAGCGAGTTCGGGACCATCACGGTGACCGCGAGCGCGATCGACTTGGTGGCGAGCTTGGTGACCACGCACGACTGCGCGTAGGCCGAGAAGCCCAGGCCGCCGAACTCCTTCTTGATCAGCATCGCGAAGAAGCCCTTGTCCTTGAGGTACTGCCAGACCTCGGGCGTGAGGTCCTTGTCCTCGAACTCGCACTTCCAGTCGTCCACCATCCTGCAGGCCTCCTCGACTTCGGTGTCGAGGAACGCCTGTTCGACGGGGGTGAGTTTCGTGTACGGGAAGTCGAGCAGCTTGTCCCACTCGGGCCGGCCGCGGAACATCTCGGCCTCCCACCAGACGTCGCCGGCCTCGAGCGCCTCGCGCTCGGTGGACGACATCTCCGGCAGCACCGCCTTGAACGGCCCGAAGATGAAGCCGGTGATCAGCCGCTGGCGCAGCGGCGGCAGGTTCAGCACCAGCGCCAGCGGCGCGAAGATCGCGAAGGCGATGACGAGGCCGGTAAAGCCGAGCGCGCCGGTACCGTACAGCGCGGCGAGCGCGCCGCCGATGGCCAGCGTCCAGACGAACAGCGGCGCGCCGACGAACGCCAGCAGCCAGGTGGCGGCGGCGACGGCAACGACGACGAGGGTGGTGATCATGGGGTGGCTCCCTTCGGGATCAACGTGCGCAGCATGAGCTTGAAGTACTCGCGGAATTTCGGGCCCGCGGGAAACGTGTGCGGCGTGTCGCGGTGCACCTGCTGGTTGCCGATGAAGGTGGCGTAGGCGAACGTGGCCCACAGCGGCGCCTCCTCGGCGCTCATGCCGAGCGCGCGGTAGCACTTCTCGAGGTAGGCCAGGCGCCGCGCCGAGACCCGCTGCACCACTTCGTTCACCCGCACGTCGTCGGTCGCGGCCGCGAGCGCCAGGTACAGGCGGCCGGACTTGTAGCTGGAGTTGGCGCGCTTGAAGAGGTTGACGATGCGCTGGTACGGGTCCGGTTCCTGGTCGAGCCCCGAGACCACGTCCACGGTCTCGCGCTGCTCCCACAGCGCCAGCGCGGCCTTGACCAGCGCCTCGCGGTTGGGGAAATGCCAGTAGAAGCTGCCCTTGGTGACGTTCAGCTTGCGCGCGAGCGGCTCGACCGCGACCGCGTCGAGCCCGCCGACGGCCATCACGTCGAGCGCGGCCGCAGCCCATGCTTCCGCCGTAAGGGATTGTTTGGACGGGCCCGCTTCGTTCAGATCGTTGGGGCTCACTCGCGCTCCATACGCCGGCGTACTGGGCAAAGGACTCTATCAATACGCCTGCGTATGGGCAACGACGCACGACGAGCGCGCATTCAGCGTGCGTACAGCGCCAAGGGTGTGAAGTGGCACCTCGTCCGAATCTGGACTATGTTTGTCGGCCCCCTCTGGAGGGAGCCAAAAAATGAAGAGCCTTCTCGCGCGCGCGCTTTGCGTCGTCGCTGCATTCTCCGTCTCACCCGTTCACGCCAAGGTCACGCAGCAGGAAGCCGACCAGCTGAAAGGCAACCTCACGCCGATGGGCGCGGAAAAAGCCGCCAGCAAGGACGGCGCGATTCCGGCGTGGAGCGGCGGCCTCACCACCGCGCCGCCCTGCTACAAGGGCGAGGGCACGCGCTACTGCGACCCGTTCCCGGAGGACAAGCCGCAGTTCACCATCACGCCGGCCAACGTGCAGCAGTACGCCGCGCGCCTGTCGGTCGGCCAGGTCGAGATGTTCAAGAAGTACCCGACCTACAAGATGAACGTGTTCCCCTCGCGGCGCACGTTCGCCAACCCGCAGATGATCTACGACGCCACCTACAAGAACGCGACGAACGCCTCGCTCGGCGGCAATGGCGAGGCGCTCACCGGCGCCATCATCGGCACGCCGTTCCCGATCCCGAAGACCGGCCACGAGCCGATCTGGAACCACAAGGTGCGCTACTTCGGCGCCAGCGTGCAGCGCTGGAACAACCAGTTCGCGGTGACCACGGCCGGCGGCTACAACCAGGTCAAGATCCGCGAGGACGTGATGTTCCCGTACATGCGCAAGGGCGCGACGCCGGAGAACATCAACAACGTCATCATCTACTTCCTGCAGATCGTCACGGCGCCCGCGCGCCTGGCCGGCACGATCACCTTGGTGCACGAGACCATGGACCAGATCAAGGAGCCGCGCCGCGCCTGGCAGTACAACCCCGGCCAGCGCCGCCTGCGCCGCGCGCCGAACGTCGGCTACGACAACCCCGGCACCGCCGCCGACGGCCTGCGCACCAACGACCAGACCAACACCTACAACGGCGCGATGGACCGCTACACCTGGAAGATCGTCGGCAAGAAGGACCTGTACGTGCCGTACAACTCGTACGTCGTGCACAGCGACAAGTACAAGTACGCCGACATCATGAAGAAGAGCCACATCAACCAGGACCTGCCGCGCTACGAGCTGCACCGCGTCTGGGTGGTGGACTCGACCACCAAGCCCGGCACGACGCACATCTACAAGCGCCGCACCTTCTACATCGACGAGGACTCCTGGTCGATCCTGGTGGTGGACATCTACGACCGCCGCGACCAGCTGTGGCGCTTCCAGGAAACGCACACGGCGATGGCCTACGACAAGCCGTTCCTCGCGCCGGTCGGCGAGACCATCTACGACCTGCAGTCGAACCGCTACCTGGCGCAGGCCTTCAACAACGAGGACCCGGAGAACATCGAGAAGGAGTTCGACGACGACTACTTCGCGCCGTCCAACGTCTCCAAGCAGGTCATCAAGTAATTCGCATTACCCGACGGGCCGCCCCGGGGCGGCCCGTTTTTTTTTGGGTGTAATCTTCGTGACACCCAGTGGGGGGCCACATGGACACGGATGACCAACACGCGCTGAACGCGGCTCTCGCGGTGGCGCTGCTCTGCTGCAGTCCGGCGCACGCCGCGCAGCAATCGCTCGAAATCGCGCAGCAGGACCTCACCGAGCTCACGCTGCGGGAACTGCTCGACGTGCAGGTCACTTCGGTGTCCAAGCACGCCGAGCCGTTGCGCGAGGCCGCCGCCGCGATCACGGTGATCACCGGCGACGAACTGCGGCGCTCCGGCGCGCGCACGCTGGCGCAGGCCCTGCGCCTGGTGCCGGGCGTGCAGGTCTACCGCACCAACGCCCACAGCTACACGGTCACCTCGCGCGGCTTCTCCGGCGACAAGCTCGAGGTGCTGCTCGACGGCCGCAGCGTCTACTCGCCGCTGACCTCGACCGTGTTCTGGGACACGCTCGACACGTCCCTGAACGACGTCGACCGCATCGAGGTGACGCGCGGCCCCGGCGGCACGCTGTGGGGCGCCAACGCGGTCAACGGCGTCATCAACATCGTCACGCGCCACTCGAAGGACACCGTCGGCGACGTGTTGCGCGCCGGCGGCGGCATGGAGGAGCGCAATTACGCCTCGTTCCGCAGCGGTTCGAAGGTCGGCGACGCCGGCCACGCGCGCTTCTACGCCAAGGGCATCGAGCGGGACAACTCGACCCAGCGCAACGGCCAGGACACGTTCGACCACTACCGCATGGGCATGGCCGGCTTCCGCTCGGACTGGACGCTGGCGGGCGCGCACGAGCTGATGGTGTCCGGCGACTACCACCACGGCCGCGAGCAGTCCGAGGACATCGACCCGAACGTCTACGCGCGCGCCGGCGACACCGAGCTCAGCGGCGCCAGCGCGCTGGCGCGCTGGACGCACCAGTCCTCGGCAACCTCGGAAATCTCCGCGCAGGCGTATTACAACGGCTACCGCCGCATGCAGCCCGACGTGTTCGCCGAGAAGCGCGACACCGGCGACGTGGCGCTGCAGCACCGCTTCGAGCTGGCGTCGCTCGCCAGCACGGTGACCTGGGGCGGCGGCTACCGCTCCTCGCACGACGAGACCGGCGGGCCGCCCAACGCGCTGATCTTCGAGCCGGACTCGCGCACGCTGGAGACCTGGAACGCGTTCGTGCAGGTCCAGCGGCCACTCGGCGAGCACGGCGAGCTGACCGCCGGCACCAAGCTCGAGCGCAACGAGTCCACCGGCCTCGAGTTGCAGCCCGGCGTGCGGCTGGGCTGGGCGCTCGGCGACAACCTGTTCACCTGGGGCTCGGTGTCGCGCGCGGTGCGGCTGCCGAACCGGCTCGACGAGGACGCCGCGATCTTCTGCGCGCCGCCGCTCGACGCCCTGCTCGGCTGTACGCCGAACACGACCGCGCGCATCGGCAGCCGCAAGCTCGAGGCGGAGAAGGTCATCGCCTACGAATGGGGCCTGCGCGGCTGGGCCGCGGACCAGATCACGGCGGACCTCGCCGTGTTCTACAACACCTACACCGGCCTGCGCAGCACGGAAGCCAACCCGCCGCCGATCGGCAGCTTCGCCAACAAGCTCGACGCCGACAGCTACGGCGCCGAGCTGAGCGTGTCGTGGGCGCCGCGGTCCTGGCTCAGCGTGCGGCCCTTCTACAGTTTCCTCGAGATCGACGCCAGGCCCCACGCCGACAGCACCGATGCGAATACCGGCGCGAACCTGGAGGGCGGCAGCCCCCGCCACAGCGGCGGCCTGAGCCTGGGCCTGGCGCCGTGGCCCGCGGTGAAGGTCGATGCGTTCGCGCGCCACGTCGGCAAGCTGCCGCGTCCGCAGGTGCCGGCCTACACCGAGCTGAACCTGCGGCTCGCGTGGAGGCCGGCGCCGACGCTCGAACTCGCCCTGGTCGGCGCGGACCTGCTCGACGACAGCCACGCGGAGGCCGGCGCCGCGCCGTCGTCCACCAACCCGAATCCGCCGCCGCCGCAGACCGAGGTCGAGCGCGCGGTGTGGCTCGACGTGATCTGGCAGTGGCAATGACCCGCAGCGGCCCGCTCGCCGCGCTGCTGGCGCTCGCGCTGGCGGCCGGCGCGCAGGCGGCCGATGACCTCGAGCTGAAGGTCAAGGCCGCGTTCCTGTTCAACTTCGCCAAGTTCACCACCTGGCCGGCCGACAAGCTCGGCGCGCCGCACGACCCGCTCTACCTGTGCGTGCACGGCGACAGCCCGATCGCGCGCGTGCTGGAAGACACCGTGCGCGGCCGCAGCATCGCCGACCGCGCCATCGAGGTCCTGCAGTCGTCGCACGCCGAGGAGCTGCGCCGCTGCCACGTGGTCTACGTCGGCCCGACCGACGACGCGCGCGTCGCCGCCCAATTGGAGGCGCTGGCCAACCACGGCGTGCTGACCGTGCACGAGGCGGCCGCCGCGCAGCCCGGCGGCGTGGTGCGCTTCTTCCTCAGCGACGGCGGGCGCGTGCGCTTCGAGGTCAACGTCACCGCCGCCTCGCGCGAGCAGCTCGCGCTCAGCTCGAAGCTGCTCGAAGTGTCGCAGGTCGTCAACCGCTGACCGCGGTCAACCCCATGCTGGGCCCGTTCCGCGACATCCCGATCCGGCGCAAGCTGATGCTGCTGATGGTGCTGGCGACGGCGCTGTGCGTGCTGCTGACGGGCGCCGGCCTGGCCGGCTATTCCTGGTTCAACGCGCGCGCGTCGATCGAGCGCGACCTGGTCTCGGTGTCGTCGATCCTGGCCAGCAACGCCACCGCGGCGCTGGCCTTCGGCGACGTCACCACCGCCAACGAGATCCTCGCGGCGATGCGCGCCAAGCCCGAGCTCGAGACCGGCTGCCTCTACCTCGCCGAGGGCGGCACCCGGCCGCGGCTGTTCGCGCAGCACGCGTCCGGCGAGGGCTCCTGCCCGCGCCATCCCGGCGACGGCGGGGTGCGCATCGAGGACGACGCGCTGGTCTCGGTACAGCCGGTGGTCCAGGCTGGCGAGCGCATCGGCTGGCTGCGCCTGCACGCCAGCCTCGCGCCCCTGGAGCGCGCCCTGTTCGCGCAGGGCGCCATCCTGCTGGCCATCGTGCTGGTCGCGGTCGGCGTCAGCGTCGCTGCCGCCTTCGTCATGCAGCGCGTGTTCGCCGCGCCGATCCTGCAACTGGCCCAGGCCGCGCGCGAGGTCACGCAAACGCGCAACTACGGCCTGCGCGTGCCGCTGCAGAGCCGCGACGAGGTCGGCGGCCTGGTGCGCGACTTCAACGCCATGCTGGCGCAGATCGCGCGCGCCGACTTCGAGATCAAGCAGCTGAACGCCTCGCTCGAGCAGCAGGTCACCGAGACCGCGCGCACCAACCGCGAGCTCGAGGTGGCCATGGGCCGCCTCAAGGAAGCGCAGATGCAGCTGGTGCAGGCCGAGAAGCTCGCCTCGCTCGGCGCGCTGGTGGCCGGCGTCGCGCACGAGATCAACACGCCGGTCGGCGTCGGCGTGACCGCGGCTTCGGCGCTGCAGGTGCGCGCCGGCGAGTTGCGCACGGCGTACGAGAGCGACACGCTGCGCCGCTCGGACCTCGAGCGCTTCGTCGCGCTGGCCGACGAGTCCACCCAGATCATCCTGCGCAACCTGCAGCGCGCCGCCGACCTGATCCACAGCTTCAAGCAGGTCGCCGTGGACCAGTCCAGCGGCGAGCGCCGGCGCTTCGGGCTGAAGGCCTACATCGAGGAGATCCTGCTGAGCCTGCGGCCGCGGCTCAAGCGCACCAACCACGAGGTCCAGGTCGAGTGCCCGGACGAACTGGTGCTGGACACCTACCCGGGCGCGGTCGCGCAGATCCTGACCAACTTCCTGACCAACTCGATGCTGCACGGCCTCGACGACCGCGACCACGGCCACATCCGCATCGCGATCCGCGCCGGCCAGGATCGCGTGACGCTGGAGTACGCCGACGACGGCCGCGGCATCGCGCCGGAGCACCTGTCGCGCATCTTCGACCCGTTCTTCACCACCAAGCGCGGCATCGGCGGCAGCGGGCTGGGCCTGCACATCGTCTACAACCTGGTGACGCAGCTGCTCGGCGGCACCATCCAGGTCGCCAGCGAGCCCGGCCGCGGCACGCGCTTCACCATCCAGCTGCCGGCCCCCGCGCAGCAGGCCGCCGCATAAACAAAAAGGCCGGCTTGCGCCGGCCTTCCCGTGTCATTCCGAGCGAAGCGAGGAATCTTGCTTTAGAAGCCAGATCCCTCGTCGCTACGCTCCTCGGGATGACACGCGCGAAGCGCGTGTCACTTGGGCGAGGACTTGGCGTCGCCCTTCTCGATCGAGACCAGCTCGACCTCGAAGACCAGCGCTTCGTTCGGGCCGATCTTGGCGCCGGCGCCGCGCTCGCCGTAGGCGAGTGCCGACGGGATGTAGAGCTTGGCCTTGCCGCCGGCCTTCACCAGCTGCAGGCCCTCGGTCCAGCCCGGGATGACGTTGCCGAGCGGGAAGGTGACCGGCTGGCCGCGCGAGTAGGAGCTGTCGAACTCGGTGCCGTCGATCAGCGTGCCCTTGTAGTGGACGGTGACCTTGTCGGTGGCCTTCGGCAGCGCGCCGTTGCCCTCGGTCAGCATCTCGTACTGCAGGCCGCTGGCCGTGGTCTTCACGCCCGCGCGCTTGCCGTTCTCGGTCAGGAATTTCTCGCCGGCGGCCTTGGCCGCGGCGGCCTTGGCGGTGCGCTCTTCCATCTGCTTGGCCTGGAGCTTGCGCGACACTTCGGACTTCACCTTCTCGCGGGCCTCGTCGTCGAGGCGCGGCGTCTTGCCGGCCAGGGCTTCTTCCATGCCGTTGATCAGCGCGTCGATGTCGACTTCGCCCTTGACCGGTGCGAGCGAGTTGCCGATGTCCACGCCGATGGAGTAGCCGAACTTCTGCGCGTCGGTGTCGAGCGCGGACGTCGGGTGCGCTCCGTCCTTGTTGCAGGCGGTGGCCAGGGCAGCGATCAGCGCCACGGCCAGGATTTTGTGGGTCAGGTTCATTGAAGACTCTTTGATTGGGGGTATGAAAAACGCGGGGTCGTACCCCGCGGGGCGGGAAGTGTATATCACCTCTCCCCGCTTGCGGGGAGAGGGGACGTGACCCCCTCAGGTCGCGGTCAGCGCTCCGGGCGGCGCGCCAGGATCTGCAGCACGGTCTGCTGGGCCTCGCCGCCGAGCAACTCCATGGAACGGTCGGCGATGCGGTCGATGCGCTCGTCCACCTCGAGGGTCTTGTCCTCGCGCTCGACCACCAGGCCCTGCTCGATCAGGGTGCTGACGTAGGCGCGGAACAGCGCGTTGTCGAAGAACTCAGGGGCGTTGCGGCCGGTCAGCACCGCCATGCGCTCCGCGAACAGGCGGCAGTCGCCCTCGAAGCGCGCGCGCTCGATGCGGCCGAGCTTGCGCTCCTCCTTCAGCAGCAGCGCCGACAGGCAGTAGCGCTCGAAGGTCTCGCCCATGACGCGGCCGAGCGTGACCAGCCGCGCGAAGGCCGGCGACTCGAACTCCGGCCGGCGCAGCATGCCCTCGCCGGCGCGCGTCAGCAGCCCGAGGTCCACCATCACCTGGATGGTCTCGCGCACCACCGGCTCGAGGTCGGCCGGCTCCCAGCGCAGGAAGAACTGCGAGTGCAGGAACGGGTACAGCACGTTGCAGCCGCTGACGATGGCCGACTCGGACACGCCGTAGCGGCTGCGGAAGAAATTGGCGATCAGCGAGGGCAAGGCGAACAGGTGGTGGATGTTGTTGCGCGCGTAGGTCATCAGCGCGGCCTCGCGCGACTGCGCCACGATCAGGTCGCCCCAGGCGTGCTCGATGCGCGACACGCGCGAGATCGGCGCGGCCCAGTCGACGATGGCCTGCGCGTCGGTCATCGGCAGGTGCTGGTCGGGGCCGTAGGGCCGCCCCTGCAGCAGCTGCACCAGCAGCTCGACCTGCTCGCGCAGGTCGGCCTCGGCGGCGGACCTCTGCGGCGAGGCCAGCAGCGCCAGGCCCAGCAGGCCGGTCGGCGTCACCACCGCGGCGCTGTTGACGCGCCGCATGGTCTCGGCGGCCAGCTCGGCGACCAGGCCCGGGAAGCCCGGCGGGCGGTCGTCGTTGGCCGGCACCAGCGTCTCGCGCCAGCCCGGCAGGTGCTTGTCGGCGAACTCGTCGAGCCGGATCGGTTCGCCGAAGTTCAGGTACACGCGGCCGTAGGACTTGGTCAGCATGCGCGTGGCCTTGAGCAGGCCCTGCACCGATTCCTTCTCCTTCTGCGCGCCCTTGAGCTCCTTCAGGTACGAGTTGATTTCCCAGACGCGGTCGTAGCCGATGTGCACCGGCACCACCAGCACCTTGCGCGCGCGCTGGCGCAGCGCCGACTCGACCACCATCGCCATCAGGCCGGTCTTCGGCGCCAGCAGGCGGCCGGTGCGCGAGCGGCCGCCCTCGGGGAAGAACTCGATCGGGTAGCCGCGCTGGATCAGCGACTCGACGTAGGCGCGGAACACCGCCGTGTACAGCGCGTCGCCGCCGAACTTGCGCCGCATGAAGAAGGCGCCGCAGCGGCGCAGCAGCGCGCCGATGCCGAGCGGGATGTTGAGGTTCTCGCCGGCGGCGATGTGCGGCGGCACCAGGCCCGACATGTAGAGCACGTACGAGACCAGCAGGTAATCGGCGTGGCTGCGGTGCGCCGGCAGGTAGACCAGCACGTTGGACTGGGCCAGCTCGCGCACGCGCTCGAGCCCGCGCGTCTCGATGCCCTTGAAGATCTTGTTCCACACCACGCCGAGCACGCGGCGCAGGAAGTTGATCGCGGCGTTGGAGTAGTCGGCGGCGATCTCCTCGGCCACGCGCTGCGCGCGCCGGCCCGCCTGCTCCAGCGTGGTGCCCTTCTGCTTGGCCTCGCGCTCGATGGCGGCGCGCACCGGCCCGGTCGCCAGCAGCTCGCGCACCACCACGGCGCGGCGCAGCAGGCTCGGTCCGAGCGTGGCGGTGCGGTTGCGCAGGAAATGGAAGTGCAGCGCGCGGGTGAGCTTGCGCACCGCGCGCTGCGGGTCGGCGGCGGCGGCGGGTCCCGCATCCATGTAGGCGCGAAACGCCAGCGGCAGGCCGAAACTCATCAGCACGTTGCGGCCGTTGACCATGATGATGAACAGCTTGCGGACGGCGCCGGCGCCGGGCGCGTCGGAGAACAGCAGCTTGAACAGCGAGGTTTCCTTGTCCGGGTCGCGGCCCCAGAAGATGGACACCGGCACCAGCTGCACGTCGTAGATGGGATTCGCCACGGCCAGCTGCAGCAGCCGGTCGATGTCGCTGACCTGGCCGCCGCGCTGGCTCTCCAGCCGGCTCTGCAGCAGCACCGACAGGTACAGGAAGCCGGGGCGCGCCAGCGTCGGCAGGTCGTTGCCGGTGCGGTGCGGCCGCGGCAGGCCCTGGTCGCGGCACACCCGGTCGAGCACGAACAGGTCCGACCAGGAGCGCTCCGGCAGCACGAAGCAGACGGGCCGCTTGGGGTCGAGGTTGAGGCGGCCGGCGACCTGGTCCGGCGCCACGCGGTAGCGCACCAGCCAGAGCATCGGCTTGCGCAGCCACCAGGCGAGCGTGAACAGCAGCTCGGTCAGCATCCGCTCCCCAGTCAGTCCCTTGTAGGGGCGGCAGTTTAACGGATGGCATCCAGCGACCCTCCCTTCCGGGCGGGGCCCCAGCCCCGCCCGCTCGCCGGGCACGGACTGCCACTGGCAGTCCGTGAAATCCCCGGCTCTCTTACTGCATCGCACAATTGACCCGCCCCAAGCTATTGGGGTATCAACCGCGCTTCGCGCCGAATCCGGCGTCGCCGCAAACGGAATCAATCCAATGACCCAGGCAACCTGGCTCGGCCACCCGCGTGGCCTCGTGACGTTGTTCATGACCGAGTTCTTCGAGCGCTTCACCTATTACGGGATGCGCGCGCTGCTCGTGCTGTTCATCGTCGCTGCGGCGGACGGCGCCAACCCCGGCTTCGGCA
>JANNLM010000071.1:0-3659 GCA_031396825.1 Gammaproteobacteria bacterium
CTCGCCGCGGTGGCGATTCCGTAGGAACGCCGACGGCGCGACCCTCATGCGCGTCTGGCTGCTGCTGAAAATCCTGCTGCACCCGCTCCGTTGGGCGCAGGAGCGCATCGACGCCTGGGTGATGGCGCGCGTCAAGCGCCAAGCCGGCCCGGTGCCGGTGCCACGCCATCGCGTCTACATCCTGCCGACGCGCTTCGGCTATGCCTTCGCCGTGCTGTCGCTGGTCATGCTGCTGGCGGCGATGAACTACTCCAACAACATGGCCTTCGCCCTGACCTTCCTGCTGATCGGGCTGGGCCTGGTCGCCATGCACCACACGCACGGCAACCTCGTCAACGTCGAGGTGCGCGCCGGCCCGGTCGTCCCGGTGTTCGCCGGCGAAGTCGCGCATTTCGAGGTGCACGTGCACAACCCGGCGCAGCGCCAGCGCTACAGCGTGTCGGTGGGCTGGCCGCGCGCCGACGTCGCCACCACCGCCGACCTGGCGCCGGAAAATTTCGCCGCGCTGAAGCTGCCGATCGCGGCCCAACGGCGCGGCTGGCTGCCGGCGCGCGTGTTCGCCGTGTCCACCGAGTTCCCGCTCGGCATGTTCCACGCCTGGACCTGGCTGGAACTCGAGATGTCCTGCCTGGTCTACCCGCGACCGGCCCCGCCCGGGCGCGAGCCGCCGCCGGCGCGCGGCGTCGGCGGCACGCTCGCCGGCAGCCGCCCCGGACTCGACGAGTTCGCCGGCCTGCGCAACTACCAGCGCGGCGACACGCCGCGCGCGATCCACTGGAAGAGCTTCCCGAAGCTGCGCAAGCCGATGGTCAAGCAGTTCCAGGAGACCATGGACCGCGAGTTCTGGCTCGACTGGAGCGAGCTGCCCGAACTCGAGGCCGAGGCGCGCCTGTCGCAGCTGACGCGCTGGGTGCTCGAGGCCGAGGGCAAACACCTGTCCTACGGGCTGCGGCTGCCCGGCGCGCGCATCGCGCCCTCGCGCGGCGCCACCCACCAGCACGCGTGCCTGAAGGCCCTGGCGCTGCACGCCCCATGAAGAAACAGACCACCGCCGGGACCTACCTCGCGCAGTCGTCGCTGCTGCGGCTGCTGGCCGTGCTGGCGCTGGTGGTGGCGCCGCACCTCACGCGCATGCCGCCGTGGATCGGCGCCATCGTCGCCGCGCTCGCCGTGTGGCGCGCACTGGCCGCGCTGCGGCAGTGGCCGCTGCCGCCGCAATGGCTGAAGGTCCTGTTCGCGATCGCGGCCTTCGTCGCCATCAACGCCGCCTACGGACGCGTCAACGGCCAGCACGCCGGCACCGCGCTGCTCGTCATCATGCTCGGCCTCAAGCTCACCGAGATGCGCGAGCGGCGCGACGTGCTGGTGGTGGTCGCGCTGTGCTACTTCACCATGCTGACGCACTTCCTCTTCTCGCAGGAAATCTGGACCATCCTGTACCTTGGCGCCTGCTCGGTCGGCGTCACCGCGGTGCTGATCGAGTCCAACCACCCGGGCGCGCCGCTGTCGCCTCGCGTGACGCTGCGCCTCGGCGCGGCGATGGTCGGGCTCGCGCTACCGCTGATGCTGGCGCTGTTCGTGCTGTTCCCGCGCGTGCCGGGCCCGCTGTGGGGGTTGCCGGCCGACGCCGGCGCGGCGCGCAGCGGCATCTCCGACACCATGTCCCCCGGCGACATCTCCAGCCTGATCCAGTCCGACGAGGTGGCGTTCCGCGTCGAGTTCCTCGGCGCGCCGCCGCCGATGAACCTGCGCTACTGGCGCGGCCCGGTGCTGTCGTACTTCGATGGCCGGCGCTGGAGCGCGCCGTTCAAGGGCGACGACTACTTCCGCGTCTACAACCCGGGAACGCAGCTCAACGCCTTCGCCCCGGCCAGCGCCACGCTGGCCGGCGAGCCGGTGCGCTACCGCGTGACGATGGAGCCGCACCGCCAGAACTGGCTGTTCGCGCTCGACCTGCCCGAATCCCGCGCGCTGCCGCCCAATGCGACCCTCAGCGGCTACTACCAGATGCTGTCGCGCGAGCTGGTCAAGGAGCGCCTGCGCTACGAGGCCGTCTCCTACCCGCGCTACGTGCTCGATGCCGAGATGACGCCGCAGTGGCAGCGCAGCGCCCAGCGCCTGCCGGATGACCGCAACCCGCGGACGCTGGCGCTGGCGCGGCAGTGGCGCGCCGAGGGCCTCGACGACAGCCAGGTCGTCGAGCGCGCGCTGCGCCTGTTCCGCAGCGAGCCGTTCTTCTACACGCTCGAGCCGCCGACGCTCGGCCAGGACATGGTGGACGGCTTCCTGTTCGACACGCGGCGCGGCTTCTGCGAGCACTACGCCAGCGCCTTCACCGTGCTGATGCGCGCCGCCGGCGTTCCCGCACGCGTGGTGGTCGGGTACCAGGGCGGCGAGCTCAACGACGTCGGCGGCTACTACGTGGTGCGGCAGTCCGACGCCCACGCCTGGAGCGAAGTCTGGCTGGCCGGCCGCGGCTGGGTGCGTGTCGACCCCACCGCGGCCGTCGCGCCCAACCGCATCGAGCGCGGCCTGTCCGAGGCCCTGGCGCCGTCGGAGCTGCCCGATTTCCTGCGCCGCGAAGGCCTGACCGCGTTCGAGTATTTCCGGCTGAACGCCGACACCGCCTGGGACTACGTCAACGTCGCCTGGGACCAGTGGGTGCTCGGCTTCGACCAGGAGCGCCAGTTCGAGCTGCTCAGTCGGATCGGGCTGGGCGAATGGCGCGACATGGTCATCGCCCTGACCGTGGTGATCACCGCGTTCCTGGGACTGATCGGCCTGCTGTCGCTGCGCGCGGCGCGCATCGCCATGCCGAAGGACGAGGCGCTGCGCCTGTGGCGGCGCGCCACGCGGGTGCTCGCGAAGAGGGGCCTGCCGCAGGATCCCGCCGAGGGCCCGCGCGACTACGCCGCGCGCGTCGCGCGCGAGCGCCCGGAACTCGCGCCGGCGATGGAGCAACTCGCGCGCGCGTATGTCGCCGCGCGTTACTACGGCGACCGGCCGCGCGAAAACGCGCTGGAACTGGCGGCGGCGCTGAAATCCCTCACCGCCTGACTCAGAGGCGCGAGCGGATCTCCCACAGGTCGGGGAACAGCGGCTTGAACAGCGTGTCGCGCAGGTAGGCGGCGCCCGCCGAACCGCCGGTGCCGGGCTTGGCGCCGATGGTGCGCTCGACCATCTTGACGTGGCGGTAGCGCCACTCCTGCAGGCCCTCGTCGAAGTCCACCAGGCGCTCACACATCTGCGCGGTGAAGTCGTTGCGCTGGTAGACCGCGAGCAGCATCTCCTGCACCTCGGCCGACGGCTTGATCGGCTCGCGC
Organism: Gammaproteobacteria bacterium; assembly: GCA_031396825.1. Taxonomy (GTDB): domain Bacteria; phylum Pseudomonadota; class Gammaproteobacteria; order Nevskiales; family Nevskiaceae; genus JACPFV01. Next base: position 3,324 of record JANNLM010000071.1, read on the forward strand.
AGGTCGCGCGCCAGCGCCGCCGCGGGCACGGCATAGCCGTGCTGGCTCAGGTAATAGAGGAACGCGTCGAACACGGTGGGCTCGGTCAGCAGCGCTTCGAGCACGGCGCGCGGCGGGCTGCCCGCCTCGTAGTGCTTGACCAGCTCGGGGCGCTTGTGGCCGAGCAGGAATTCGAGCTCGCGGAACTGGTAGGACTGGAAGCCGCTGGCGCTTTCGAGCCGCGCACGAGATATGGGATGCGTCGCCGCAAAGGGCCTGAACCCGGCGCGGACGCGCATGGCGCCGTCGACGCCATCGTCGACGGCCGTCACCGCGATCCGTTTTCGGTGCTGGGCA
>JANNLM010000098.1:0-16159 GCA_031396825.1 Gammaproteobacteria bacterium
TCCAGTGTCTCGAACACGGTCTTCTTCACCGCCATGTCCTCGAACACCGCCTCGATGACGATGTCGGCGTCGCCGAGGTCCTCGTACTTGAGCGTCGGCGTGAGCAGGTTCATGCGCTCGGCCATTTTTTCGGGCTTGAGCTTGCCCTTCTTGACCGTGCTCTCGTAGTTCTTGCGGATGGTGCCGAGGCCCTTGTCGAGCGCCTCCTGCTTCATCTCCAGGATCGTCACCGGGATGCCGGCGTTGAGGAAATTCATGGCGATGCCGCCGCCCATGGTGCCGGCGCCGATGACCGCGGCCTTCTTGATCGGCCGCGTCTTCGTGTCTTCCGGCACGTCCGGCAGCTTGCTCGCCGCGCGCTCGCCGAAGAATGCGTGCCTCAGGGCCCGGGACTCAGGCGTGCCGATAAGTTCGCTGAACAGCTCGCGCTCGCGCGCCAGGCCCTGCTCGAACGGCAGCGTCGAGGCCTTGACCGCCTCGACGCACTTCAGCGGCGCCGGGAACGGGCCGGCCATGGCGCCAACGCTGGTGCGCGCGAAATGGAGGTAGGCGTCGACGTTGGCGTGACGGACCTTCCCGTCGCGCAACAGCTTGAGCGGCCGCTTCTCGGCCACGACTTTTTCGGCGAACGTTACGGCGCCCGCCAGCACATCGCCCGTGACGAAATCGTCGAACAGCGGCGTGCCCTTGAACATTTCCGAGGGCACCGGGGCGCCCGACACGATCATGTTCAGCGCGTGCTCGAGGCCGATCACGCGCGGCAGGCGCTGCGTGCCGCCGGCGCCCGGCAGCAGGCCGAGCTTTACTTCCGGCAGCGCGATCTGGGCGCCCGGCGAGCCGACGCGAAAGTGGCAGCCGAGCGCGAGCTCGAGGCCGCCGCCCATGCAGTTGCCCGAGATCGCGGCGATCACCGGCTTGGCCATCGCCTCGATGGTGCGGATCACGTTGTGCAGGTTGGGCTCCGCCGTCATCTTCGGCGTGTTGAACTCGCGGATGTCGGCGCCGCCGGAGAAGGCCCTGGGCGTGCCGACCAGCACCACCGCCTTGACCTTGGCATCCGCCGCGGCCCGGTCCAGGCCGGCGACGATGCCGCTGCGCAGCTCGAGGCCCAGGCCGTTGACCGGCGGGTTGTTCATCGAGATGACCGCGATGGAACCCTGCGTTCTATAGTCGGTGACGCTCATGACCTCTCCTGATCGTAGGCAGCCGGGGGAGGTTAGTCTTCCGCTCCCCATGAATCAAATGAAAAGTGCGCATAAGCTTTTATAAATGCAGCTAATGACGGAGAAGCCCATGCGGATGCTGAAACTGGCGATGGTGGCGGCGGTGCTCGCGACGGCGGCCTGCGCGCTGCAAGGCGGCAAGCTCGCGCCGTACGACGTGCTGATCCGCGACGGCGTGGTCTACGACGGCAGCGGCGCCGAGGGCCGTCCCGCCGACGTCGGCATCCGCGGCGACCGCGTCGTGGCGGTCGGCGACCTGACCGGCGCCGTCGCGATCCGCACCATCGACGCCCGTGGCATGGCCGTCACGCCGGGCTTCATCAACGTGCTGTCGTGGGCCACCGAGTCGATGATCGCCGACGGCCGCGCCGTATCCGACGTCGAGCAGGGCGTCACGCTCGAGGTCTTCGGCGAGGGCTGGTCGATGGGCCCGCTCAATGCCGCGATGAAGAAGGAGGCGCTCGAGCAGCAGGGCGACATCAAGTACGACATCGCGTGGACCACGCTCGGCGAGTACCTGGACCACCTGGCCACGCGCGGCGTCAGCCCGAACGTGGCCTCCTTCGTCGGCGCCACCACGGTGCGCGTCCACGAGCTCGGCTACGCCGACCGCGCGCCGACGCCGGCCGAGCTGGCGCGCATGCAGGAACTGGTGCGCCAGGCCATGCGCGAGGGCGCGCTTGGCGTCGGCAGTTCGTTGATCTACGCGCCGGCGAGCTTCTCGAAGACCGACGAGCTGATCGCGCTGGCCAAGGCGGCGGCTGAGTCCGGCGGCGGGTACATCTCGCACATCCGCAGCGAGGGCGCCCGGTTCCTCGAGGCGCTCGACGAGCTGATCGCCATCACGCGCGCGGCCGGCGTCCACGGCGAGGCCTACCACCTCAAGGCCGCGGGCAAGGCCAACTGGCCGAAGATGCGCGAGGCGATCGCGCGCATCGAGCGGGCACGCGCCGAGGGCGTGGACCTGTCCGCCAACATGTACGCCTACCCGGCCGGCGCTACCGGCCTGGACGCGTCGATGCCGCCGTGGGTGCAGGAAGGCGGGCTCGACCAGTGGGTCGAGCGGCTGAAGGACCCGAAGATCCGCCGGCGCGTCGCGCGCGAGATGCGCAGCGGCGGACCGGACTGGGAGAGCCTGTACCTCGCCGCCGGCTCGCCCGGGGCCGTGCTGCTGCTGGGCTTCAAGAACGATGCCCTGAAGCCGCTGACCGGCATGACGCTCGCGGCCGTCGCCCAGCAGCGCGGCAAGTCGCCGGAGGAAACCGCGATGGACCTCGTGGTCGAGGACCACAGCCGCGTGGCCACCGCGTACTTCCTGATGTCCGAGGACAACGTGAAGCTGGGCCTGTCGCAGCCGTGGGTCGCGCTCGGCTCGGACGCCGAGGCGCCGGCGCCCGAGGGCGTGTTCCTGAAGAGCAACGTGCACCCGCGCGCCTACGGCAACTTCGCGCGCTTCCTCGGCAAGTACGTGCGCGAGGAGCGCGTGACCACGCTGGCCGACGCGGTGCGCCGGCTCACGTCCCTGCCCGCGCGCAATTTCAAGCTCAAGGACCGCGGCTGCCTCGCGGCCGGCTGCTTCGCCGATGTCGCGGTGTTCGATCCGGCGTCGATCCGCGATCACGCCACGTTCGAGCGGCCGCACCAGCTCGCCACCGGCATGACGCACGTGCTGGTAAACGGCGTGCCGGTGCTGAGGGACGGCGAGCATACCGGCGCGAAACCCGGCCGCGTGGTGCGCGGCCCCGGTTACCGCAACTGAGGCTCGGCCAGCCGCACCAGCTGCTTGCCGACGTTGGCGCCCGTGAACAGGCGCGCCAGCGCCTCGGGCGCCTGCTCGAGCCCGTCGACGATGTCCACTTCGCTGCGCACGCGCCCTTCGGCGACCCACTGGCCGAGCTGCCGCGCCGCGGCCGGGAACTGCGCCGCGTAATCGGTGACGAGGATGCCTTCCATGCGCGCGCGCGACACCATCAGGCGGTTGTGGTTCTTCAGCGGCGGCGCGTGCTCCATGTCGTTATAGACCGAGATCGCGCCGCACAGGACCACCCGCGCGTGCAGCGCGAGATGCGGTAATACCGCGTCGAGCGTCTCCCCGCCCACGTTGTCGAAGAACAGGTCCACGCCCTTGGGAAACAACTCTTTCAGCCGCGGCGCGAGCGGCCCGGCGCGGTAGTCGATGGCGCCGTCGAGGCCGAGCTCGCGCGTCAGGAACCCGCACTTGCTCGCGCCGCCGGCGATGCCCACCACGCGCGCGCCGCGGATCTTCGCGACCTGCGCGGCGACCGAACCGGTGGCGCCGGCCGCGCCGGACACCAGCACGTTCTGCCCGGCCTGCACCGCGCCGACTTCGACCATCCCGTAATACGCGGTCAGCCCGGTGAGCCCGAGCGCAGACAGGCACAGCGGGATCGGCACGCCGGCCGGCAGCCGCGTCACGTCGACGAAGCCGCGGCCGTCGCTCACGGCGTAGTCCTGCCAGCCGAACATGCCGAAGACGACGTCGCCTTCCTTGAACTGCGCGTGGCGCGAGGCCACCACCTGGCCGGCGGCGCCGGCACGCATGGTCTCGCCGATGGCGACCTTCGGCACGTAGCTGTCGCGCGCCAGCCAGCTGCGCTGCGCCGGGTCGCACGACAGGTACAGGTTGCGCACCACGAACTGCCCGTCGGCCGGCTGCGGCAGCGGCTCCTCGCGCAGCTCGAAGTCGGCGCGCCGCGGCATGCCCTGCGGCCGCTCGCGCAGCACCCACTTCCGGTTCACTGCAGCGCCCGATAGAAGGTGAAGTCGGAGCGCTCGACCAGCGCGTGCAACTGCGCCGGCAGGCTCGCGCCTGCCGGCGGGTCGCCGAAATGCTTCTTCATGTTCGCCACGTGCGCGCCGAGGTGCTCCTTGTCGCGCCATTGCTCGAACAGCGCCCAGCGTGCCGGGTCCTCCTTCTCCTGCATGAAGCTGTAGGCCACCGCGCCATCCTCGTTGCGGCTGACGCGCTGCATGCGCTGGAGCAACTCGCGCAGCGGCGCTTCCTGGCCCGGCTTGCCGGTGCAGTAGAAAAGGACCGTGATCATTGCGGCACTCCGGGCTTCAGAACCGCCACGACAACTCGGCGCCGAAGGTCCGCGGCGCGTTGTAGTTGCGGTTGCCCAGCCCGAAGCTGGCGAGGTCGAGGCCCTGCGACACGTACAGCTCGTCGCCCAGGTTGCGGCCCCACAACGCGAACTCCCAGGTGCGCTCGGCCGCCAGCACGGAAACCCGCGCATTGACGACCGTGTACTCGTCGGACTTGATGAACGCGTCGTTGGTGGCTTCCTTGAAGGTCGCGTCCGAGTAGTGCGCGTCGGCCTGCACCGCCGCCGCCATCGCGCCGAACAACGGCATCTCGTAGCGTGCCTTGGCCAGCCAGGTCAGCTCCGGTGAATTCGGCAGCTGGTTGCCTGCCGGCACCGGGTCGCCCTGTCCGTTCATGTCGGCGTCGGCCGGGCCGATGAAGGCGCCTAGCTTGGTGTCGAGCACGCCGACGCCGCCGGTCAGGGTCAGGCCGTCCAGTGCGCGCCAGGTCACCTCGACGTCGGCGCCCTCGACTTCCGCCTCGGACACGTTGCCGATGAACTGCGCGGCCGCGCCGCCGGTGCGCATGAAGGTCTGCTTGTCGGTGTAGTCGTACTTGAACGCGCTGACGTTGAGCGCCAGCGGGCCGCCGAGCTTGTAGCCGACCTCGAACGCGGTCAGCTGCTCGGGCAGGTACGGATCGAGCTGGTATTGCGCGTTGGTCACGCCGGCGAAGTAGCCGCCGCTCTTCACGCCCCGCGACACGCTGCCGTAGATCAGCTGGTTGCGGGCCGGCTTGTAGTTCAGGCCACCCTTCCACGACCAGTTCTTGTCGCTGATCGACGAGTCCTCGGCCGTGTTCTCGATCAGGCCGGGCACGGTGGCGTTCCACGTGGTGCCGCCGACGTAATCGCGGCTCTCGTCGGTGTAGCGCACGCCGGTGGTGACCGTGAACGCATCGAGCGCCTCGGAGTACGCGCCGAGCTTCCAGTCCATGTTGGCAAACAGCGCCGACGACTCGGTGTCCTGGTCGGCGGCGATCACCGAGGTGGTGACGCCGAACATCGCCAGCAGCGCGTTGTCCTGGTGCCGGCCCGTGGTGTCGATGGTGATGTCGTCCTGGCCGTAGAAAGCGCCGACCAGCCAGTCGCCCAGGCGGCTGGCGCCGGCCAGCCGCACTTCCTGGGTGACCTGCTCGACGGTGTCACCCTGCAGGAAGTTGAACTGGTCGCCCGGCGTGCCGTCGCTGTCGATGTGGAAGAAGCGCTCGAAATCCATCCGCCCCGACACCGACGACAGCGTGCCGAAGCCCAGGTCCACGTCGACCAGCAGCGTCTGCGCGTTCTGGTCGATGTCGTACGGGAACTCGCCGCGGTAATCGCCCTCGTAGGGATCGGCGTCGGTGTCGCTGTAGCCGCTGTAGTCGGAGCAGTTGCCCGGATCGGGCGGCTGGCAGGTTCCCGGCGTCGGGTTGAACGTTCCGAACATCTCGGGCTGGCCCATCTCGGAGCGCTGCCGCAGGTTCTCGAGCTTGAGGTCGACGTTGACGGCGTCGTTGGGCTGCCAGGCCAGGCGCGCGCGCCCGGACAGCACGTCGCGCAGGCCGATGTCGCGCACCACCGGGTCGGTGCTCGCGTAGCTGCCGGCCGCGTAGGTGTCGCTTTCGCCGACGCGGCTCTCCCACAGGCCTTCGTCCTGGCGAATCATCTTGCCGGCGACGCGCAGCGCGAGGGTCTCGCCCAGCGGCACGTTGCCCATGGCCTCGAGGTCGGCGGCCTGGTACGCGCCGTAGCCGAACTTCAGGTAGCTCTCGCTCTCGAAGCTCGGCGCCGCGCTCAGCACGTTGATCGCGCCGGCCGTCGAGTTGCGGCCGTACAGCGTGCCCTGCGGACCCTTCAGCACTTCGATGCGCTGCACGTCGTACAGGTCGAAACTCATCAGTGCCAGCGAGCTCAGCGTCACCTGGTCGACATAGATGCCGGCTGCCGGACTGTTGGTCGAGGAGAAGTCGTCGAGGCCGACGCCGCGGATCGTCACCACCGGGATCGCGCCGGGAACCTGCTCCTTGATGTCGACGTTGGCGACGTAGTTGGCGAGGTCGCGCACCTGCTCGATGCGCGCGCTGCGTGCGTCATCGCCGTTGATGGCGGAGACGTTGATCGGCACGTCGGTCAGGCGCTGCACGCGCTTCTGCGCGGTCACCGTGATCGAGTCGAGTTCGATCGCCTGAACCGGCGCCTCGTCAGCCTCGGCTTGCACCTGCTCCGGTTGCGCCGGTTCCGGTGCCGCTTGCCCGCCATCCTGCTGGGCCGGCGCGACCGCGCACCATGCGACTATCACGCCCAGACCCACCGCCTGCACTGCGCTGCGAAACCCCATGACCGTCATCCTCCTCGCTCCGCGCTCGGCGCGGAATGTCCGCTCCACCCCACACGACCCTGTTGTTTTGACATCTAGGTATTGTGTTTGACAACTGCGTATGTATTGATATCATTGCGTCAACACGGTGTCAACCCGGCCCGGGCAGGGTCCACAGGAGGCAGAGGTGGCGAAGGCAGCGCTGAAGTCCCCCGCGTCAGGCTCCCGGCTCGACCTGCGCAACGACCGGCTCAATGCCCTGCTCGACGTCGCCGCCGCCCAGTTCAACCTCTACGGCGTGGCCGGCGCCTCGCTGTCCCGCATCACGCGCAGCGTCGGGCTGACGCGCGCGGCGCTGTACTACTACGTGGAGTCGCGCGAGGACCTCGCCTTCCGCTGCTATCGCCGCGCCTGCCGCGTGATGGCGGACGACCTCGCCGCGGCGCGCAAGGCCGGCCGCACCGGCCTGGCCCGCGTGCGCGGCTTCATCGAGCGCACGCTCGATCCCGCGCGGCCGGCCGGCGTCGTGCTGACCGACGTGGCCTGCCTCGACGAGACGCGCCGCATCGAGATCGAGGCGGTGCACGGGCGCAACGCCACCGAGCTGCGCGGCTTCATCGAGGACGGCATTGCCGACGGGTCGGTGCGCGAGTGCGACGCCGAGGTCGCCGCCCAGGCCATCCTCGGCATGGTGTTCTGGGCGCCGCTGGCCGGCGAGTGGACTCCGGGCGCCGGCGAGGACGTGCGCCGCCACGCCGCGCACAGCATCGCCGAGCTGGTCACCGACGGCGTCGCCGCGGACCCGGAAGCACCGATCGACTGCCCACTCGACGTCGAGTCGCTCGCCTTCCGTCCCGGCAACGCCTTCGACCGCGACGCCGCCGCCGCCATCAAGACCGAGCTGCTCACGCGCGCAGCCTCGCGCCTGTTCAACCGCCGCGGCATCGACGGCACCTCGCTCGACGAGGTGACGCAGGAGCTCGGCGCCACCAAGGGCGCGTTCTACCAGTACTTCCGCGACAAGGACACGCTGGTGGTCGAGTGCCACAAGCGCGCCCAGCGCCTGTCCATCGCCATCGCCGACGCCGCCGAGAAGCTCGGCCGCAATGGCAAGGAGCGCGGCCTCATCGGCTTGCACCTGCTGACCCAGGCCTACGCGTCGGACCTTTCGCCGCTGGCGCCGTTGACCGGCCTCGAGGCGCTGCCGGCCAAGGCGCGCGCACCGATCATGAAGCGCGCGCAGGAATTGCAGCAGCGCTACGAGCGCTTCAGTCGCGACGGCGTGGCCGACAGGAGCTATCGCCCGTTCGAAGTGCGCACGCTGTCCACCACCGGCGCCGGCGTGTTTGCCTGGATCCCGCGCTGGCGCCGCGACGACGACCCGCGCCCCGCGCGCGCCATTGCCGACGAAATGGTCGCGCTGTTCGCGCGCGGCCTGAGGAGCAGACCATGAACGACATTGCCCGCGGTGCCCCCGCGATCCAGGGCCGCGTCGAGCGCGGCTTCGAGAAGGTACGCGACGCGTTCGCCGCCAACTTCCTGCGCGGCGACGACTACGAGGAAGTCGGCGCGGCGCTCGCGGTCTATCGCGCCGGCAAGCCGGTGGTGGACCTGTGGGCCGGCCACAAGGATGCGGCGCGTACCCGGCCGTGGCAGCGCGACACGCTGGTCAACGTCTACTCCACCACCAAGGGCATCGTCGCGGTTGCCGCGGCGCTGCTGGTCGAGGAAGGCAAGCTGCGCTACGAGGACCCGGTGGTGAAGCACTGGCCGGAATTCGGCCAGAACGGCAAGGAGAAAACCACCGTCGCGCAGCTGCTCTCGCACCAGGCCGGCCTGCCCGGCTTCGCCGAGCCGACCACGGTCGAGGACCTGTACGACTGGAAGCGCTGCTGCGCCGCGCTCGCGCGCCAGAAGCCGATGTGGACGCCGGGCCGCAAGACCAGCTACCACGCCATGACCTGGGGCTACCTGGTCGGCGAAGTGATCCGGCGCGCATCCGGCCAGACCGTCGGCCAACTGGTCGCGAGCCACGTCGCGGCGCGCGTCGCCGCGGATGTCTACGTCGGCCTGCCGCCATCGCTCGACGCGCTGGTGGCGCCGATGCTGCGGCCGCGCAATCCACCCGATATGAGCGGCGTACAGATGCCGCCGGAGGCGATCGCCGCGCTGGTCAATCCGCAGCTCGATGGCGAGGTGTGCAACGCGCGCGGCTGGCGCACCGCGGAGATCCCCGCGGCCAACGGCCATGCGTCCGCCAACGGCATTGCACGCGTCTACGCCGCGCTCGCCAACAAGGGCCAGCTCGACAATCAGCGCCTGATGACGGGCCAGTCGATCATGCAGATGACGCAGGTGCAGCGCGAACGCACCGACCTGCTGCTCGGCTTCACCGACAACTGGGCGATGGGCATGTGCTTCAACCAGCTGAACATGCTCGGCCCCTCGCCGAAGACCTTCGGTCACGGCGGCTGGGGCGGCTCACTCGGCTGCGCGAACGTCGAAACACAAGTTGGGATTGGTTACGTCTGCAACCAGATGGGCGCGCAGCTGGTCGGCGACCCGCGCGGCGCCGGGCTGTGCAACGTCATCTGGGAGTGCCTGAAATGAATCGCGGCCATGGGCCGCTCCTACAAGGCAAAGTCGCGGTCGTCACCGGCGCCGCGCGTGGCATCGGCCTGGGCATCGCGCGCTGCCTCGTCGAAGAGGGCGCGCAGGTCGCCATCGTCGATCTCGACGGCAAGGAAGCCGAAGCCGCGGCGCGCGAGCTGAACCACGGCGCCATCGGACTCGCCGCCGACGCCTCGCGCGATACCGAGATGGTGGCGGCCGCGGAGAAGATCGCGCAGCACTTCGGCGGCTTCGACATCTTCGTCAACAACGCCGGCGGCGCGCGCCCGGACCGGCCGGGCCAGTTCTCCGGCAACCCGTTCACGCGCATCACCGAACAGGGCTGGGACGAGCAGGTGCAGACCAACCTGCGCACCACTTTCGCCGGCTGCAAGGCCGCGATCCCCGCGCTGCTGCAGCGCGGCGGCGGCGCCATCGTCAACATCGCCTCGATCGCCGGCCAGATGCCGATGGTCACCGCGCCGGCCTACGGTGCGGCCAAGGCCGGCGTCATCTCGCTGACGCGCAGCCTCGCGCTCGAACTCGCGCCGAAGCAGATCCGCGTCAACGCCATCTGCCCCGGCTTGCTGTGGACGCGCGCCTGGGAGCACATGGCGACGCTGATCAAGCAGAACGTGCCGGCGTTCGCGGCGCTGGGGCCGCGGCAGATCTTCCTCGAGCACGTGAAGAAACTCGTGCCGATGGGCCACGAGCAGACGCCCGAGGACGTCGGCCAGCTGGCCGCCTTCCTGTGCGGCCCCGGCGGCCGCCTGATCACCGGCCAGGCCATCACGCTCGACGGCGGCCAGACCCTGCGGGTCGGCGTCTAGGCTCCATCAACCGGCCTTATAAAAGGCCATCAAGTAAATTCATTTGTTGGATGCACCGCCCGGGCCTATGCTGGAGCGGTCCCGCCGGAGCCCCCTCATGGATTTCGAGTTCACCCCAGACGAAAAGCGCTTCCGTGACGAAGTGCGCGCGTTCGTAAAGGGCCACCTGCCGAAGGACGTGAGCGAGAAGGTGGTTCACGGCAAGCGCCTCGAAAAAGAGGACTACCTGCGCTGGCACCGGGCGCTCCACCAGCAGGGCTGGATCGGCCACACCTGGGCGAAGGAATACGGCGGCACCGGCTGGAACGCCGTGCAGCAGTACATCTTCGAGGAAGAGTGCGCCGACGCCGGCGCGCCGCAGACCATGCCGTTCGGCCTGCGCATGGTCGCACCCGTGATCATGAAGTTCGGCAACCAGGCCCAGAAGGATTATTTCCTGCCGCGAATTCTCTCCGGCGAGGACTGGTGGTGCCAGGGTTACTCGGAGCCGGGCTCCGGCTCCGACCTCGCCTCGCTCAAGACCAAGGCCGAGAAGCAGGGCGACAAATACGTCGTCAACGGCCAGAAGACCTGGACCACGCTGGCGCAGCACGCCGACTGGATCTTCTGCCTGGTGCGCACCGCCTCCGACGTGCGCGCGCAGGAAGGCATCTCGTTCCTGCTGATCGACATGAAGGCCAAGGGCGTGACGGTGCGGCCGATCATCATGCTCGACATGGAGCACGAGGTGAACGAGGTCTGGTTCGACAACGTCGAGGTGCCGGTCGCCAACCTCGTCGGCGAGGAGAACAAGGGCTGGACCTACGCCAAGTACCTGCTCGGCCACGAGCGCACCGGCAACGCCGGCGTCGGCTTCTGCAAGCGCTGGCTCAAGCAGCTCAAGAGCTTCGCCGCCGCGCAGCCGGCGTCGGGCGGCCAGGCGCTGCTCGAGGACAGCCGTTTCCGCGACAAGGTCGCCCAGGTCGAGATCGACCTGATGGCGCTCGAGATCACCAACCTGCGCGTCATCGCCGACCAGTCCAAGGGTCCGGGGCCCGAGGCCTCGCTGCTGAAGGTCAAGGGCAGCGAGATCCAGCAGACCCTGACCGAGCTGATGATGCAGGCGCTCGGCGTGCACTCCCTGCCCTGGCAGCCCGCCGCGCTCGACTACGACTACAGCGGCGAAGTGGCCGGCCCCGAATTCGGGCCGCCGCTGACCGGCGACTACTTCAACTTCCGCAAGGCGTCGATCTACGCGGGCTCCAACGAAATTCAGCGCAACATCATTTCCAAGATGATGCTGGGCTTATAGGTGTCATTCCGAGCGTAGCGAGGAATCTTCCAGGAGATCCTTCGCTTCGCTCAGGATGACAAGAGGACAACCATGGACTTCAGACTTTCCGACGAACAACAGCAGCTGCGCGACACCCTCGCCCGCTTCGTGCAGAAGGACTACGCCTTCGAGAAGCGCAAGGCCATCCTCAAGTCGAAGGACGGCTGGTCGCGCGAAGCGTGGAAACAGCTCGCCGAGATGGGCCTGACCGCGCTCGGCCTGCCCGAGGCGCATGGCGGGTTGCCCGGCAATGCCGTCGATACGATGGTCGTCATGGAAGTGTTCGGCCGCGGCCTGGTGGTCGAGCCGTACGTCGCCACCGTGGTGCTCGGCGCCGAACTGGTGGGCAAGGCCGGCAGCGACGCGCAGCAGGCCGCGATCCTGCCCAAGGTCGCCGCGGGCGAGCACCTGCTGGCACTGGCGCACGACGAGGCCGGCGGCCGCTACGAACTCGAGCACGTCGCCACCGGCGCAAAAAAACAGGGCGACCATTACCTGCTCAACGGCGCCAAGACCGTGGTGCTGCACGGCGCGCAGGCCGACACACTGGTCGTGTCGGCGCGCACCTCGGGCGCTGCGCGCGACGCCAAGGGCATCTCGCTGTTCCTGGTGGAGCGCAAGGCCGCCGGCGTGTCGGTGCGCGACAACCCGACGCACGACGGCCAGCGCGCGGCCGAGGTCGCGTTCAAGAACGCGCGCGGCGAGCTGCTCGGCAAGGAAGGACAGGGCCACGCCCTGCTCGAGCACGCGCAGGCGCGCGGCATCGCGGCGCTGTGCGCCGAAGCCGTCGGCAACATGGCGGCGCTGATCGAGATCACGCTGGCCTACGTCAAGACGCGCAAGCAGTTCGGCGTGCCGATCGGCAGCTTCCAGGCGCTGCAGCACCGCATGGCGGACATGGTGATGTTCGTCGAGCAGGCGCGCTCCATGGCGTACCTGGTGGCGGCCAAGGCCGACGCGACGGACGCCGCGGAGCGGCGCCGCGTGGTGTCGGCGGCGAAAACCTTCGTCGGCCAGGCCGCGCGCTTCGTCGGCCAGCAGGCGGTGCAGCTGCACGGCGGCATCGGCGTGACCGACGAGGCCAACGTCAGCCACTACTTCAAGCGCCTGACACTGATCAACGCCACCTTCGGCGATGCCGACCACCACCTCGGCCGCTTCAGCGATGCGCTACTCGAGCCGGTCGAGCCGGCCGCCCGCAAGAGCGCGGCGGCGTAACAGGAAATAGAATGGCCGTGCGCGTAACGCGCCGACTCCGGGAGACTTTCATGCGATTTCGTGCAGTGTGCATCGCGTTGTGCGCGATGATGCCAGCCGCGGCGAGTGCCGAAGGCCTCGACCTCTATTACATGCCCACGGCCACGTTCGGCGACGATGAAGTCGCCGCGAAGGGCGACGGCTTCGGCGCGCGACTCGACGCGAAGCTGGAGACTTTCCTGGTGCACTTCGAGTACTCCACGGCCGACTACTCGGTCATCGACGACGGGATCGACCAGCTTCGCGGCGGGATCGGCCTCGTCGCCGGCGAGACGGCGTCGCTTCACGCGGAGTACCTCAAGCTGGACGTCTTCGGTGACGACGTCGACGGCTTCGGCGCACATCTCCAGCTCGGCAGGCCCGACCCCAGGAGCGCCGGAGGCTACCTGCGCATCGGCTACCTCAAGCTGGAGGACGACTTCGGTGCGGAGCTGGACGGCATGGAATACACCGTGGGGGCGCGGTACCCGATGGGCTCCGTGCAGGGTTTGCTCGAATTTCGCTCGACCCGGCTCGAGGACGAGGGCGGTTTCAAGTTCTATCTCGACGACCTGCACCTCGGCGTGACGGTGCCGTTCGGCGACTGAGGCCGGCGTTGTCCGCGTGAAAGTCAGCGGCTTCACCGAGGACGAGCTTGCGCGGTTCCGCGAATACCAGCGCGCCTCGTACGCCGTGCTGGAGGACGTCGCCCGCTCGCTGCGCGAAGGCGACACCGAGAAAGACGCCGCGCGACGCGTGCGCAAGCGCTTCCACGAGCAGGGCGTGCACCACTACTTCCACGTGCCGGTAGCCCTGTTCGGCACGCGCACGGCGTATCCGGGAAACTTCGGCCAGCTCGAGGCGCTGTCCACCGACCGCAAGCTCGAGCCCGGCATGCCGGTGATCCTCGACGCCGCTCCGGTCTATCGCGGCTACACCGTGGACACCTCGCTCGCGACCAGCTTCGGCAACCATCCCGGCCAGCGTGAGCTGATACGCGCGCTGGAACCTCTGCGCGACCTGATCCTCGTGCGCGTGCGCGAGCGCGCCACCTTCCGCGCCATCGCGCGCGAGGTGGACGACGCGATCCGGGCCCAGGGTTATGAAAACTGCCACCGCAAACACATCGCCTTCGTGCTGGGCCACCGCGTGACGCAGGTGCCGGACACCTGGCTGCACCGCCGGCGCATCTGGGGCATCGGGGTGCCGCAGGCCTGGTACTTCATCAGCCGGACTCTCGGCGCACGTCGCGGCCATGGGCCGCTCCCACACGGCTCGCCGAACTGGAACCACACCCGCACCTCGGACCATCCGCCGCCGCCGGGACTGTGGGCGGTCGAGCCGCACCTGGGCAAGGACGGTGTCGGCGCGAAGTTCGAGGAGATCCTGGTCATTACGGAGACCGACGCCTGGTGGCTCGACGAGGGCGGTCTGCCGCACCACCGCATTTGGGGACAGACCACCAATTCATGACCACAGGAATTAGTGGTCTGTCCCCAATTAGCCACCGCTACGCCGAGGTCAACGGCGTGCGCCTGCATTACGCCACGGCGGGCGCAGGCAAGCTGATGCTGTTCGTGCACGGCTTTCCGCAGTTCTGGTACGCCTGGCACGAGTTGCTGCCGGAATTCGGGCGCACCCATCACGCGGTCGCGCCCGACATGCGCGGCGTCAACCTGTCCGGCAAGCCCGACGGCGTGAAGGCGTATCACGTCACGCAGCAAACCGAGGACTTGCGCGCCCTGATGCGTCACCTCGGTCACGAGAAATGCATCGTGGTCGGCCATGACTGGGGCGGCGCCTGCGCCTGGCACTTCGCCAGCCAGCACCCCGAAGAGGTCGAGAAACTCGTCATCGTCAACGCGCCGCACCCGGTACTGTTCGCGCGCGAGCTGCGCCACAACGCCGCCCAGCGCAAGGCCAGCGACTACATGGCGCTGTTCCGGCTCGACAAGGCCGGGCGTGTGCTGGCGGAGGACGACTTCAGGCGCCTCGCCTACTTTTTCCGCGAGTGGGGCGTCGTCGGTGGCTCGAAGCCCGACGCCGCGACGCTGGCCAAGTACAAGGAAGCCTGGTCGCAGCCCGGCGCCCTGGCCGCAACGCTCAACTACTACCGTGCTTCGCCGCTCTATCCGGCGACGCCACCCGGGCAGGTGCCCGAGTTGCGCGCAGAGGACTTCACGGTGCGCGTGCCTACCCTGGTGATCTGGGGCGACTCGGACACCGCCCTGCTGCCGCAACTGCTCGACGGCCTCGAGACTTGCGTGCCGGGCGTGCGCATCGAGCACATCCCCGAAGGCTCACACTGGGTCATCCACGAATTCCCGGAGCGCGTCACCGCTCTGATCCGCGATTTCGTCTGAGCGTCAGGCCGCCAGCCGCCGTTCGGTTTCCTTCAGCATCGAGCCGAAGGCCGCGCCGAGCTTGCCGGTCATGACTTTTGTGAGCAAGCCGCCGATCAGCGGCACCTTCACGCGCATCACGGATGTCCAAGTGACCTTGGTGGCGCCGTTGACGCTCTCGAAGCGCAGGCTGCCGCCCTGGTGCTCGAGCGGCGCGCTGCACTTGGTGATCAGGTAATCGAAGCGCCGCGGCCGCTCGTAGGCCGTGATCTCCTCCTCGAAGGTGAGCGGCCCGGCCGCGATGAAGCGCACGGCGCCCAGGCCGTTGCGGTCGGGCTTCCCTTCCTTGACCAGCTTCGATTCCTTCACGCCCGGGAAGCTCTTGTAGTTGGCGTGGTCGGCGAGGATGTCGAACACCTTCTCAATCGGCGCCGGAATGGTGCGCGTGACGGTGATGGTCTTCATTTCAGCCCTCCGAAACCTTCAGCACCAGCTTGCCGGTGTTCTCGCCCTTGAACAGCTTGAGCAGCGTCTCGGGGAAGGTCTCGAGGCCGTCGACGATGTCCTCGCGGCTCTTGAGCTTGCCCTGCGCCATCCAGCCGCCCATCTCGCGCGCCGCCTCGCCGTAGCGCGCGGCGTGGTCGAACACCACCATGCCCTTCATCATGGCGCGGTTGACCAGCAGCGACATGTAGTTGCTCGGGCCCTTCACCGGCGTGGTGTTGTTGTACTGCGAGATGGCGCCGCAGATGACGATGCGCGCGTGCATGGCGAGCTGCGTCAGCACCGTATCGAGGATCTCGCCGCCGACGTTGTCGAAGTACAGGTCCACGCCATTGGGGCAGGCCTCCTTGAGCGGCTTCTTGATGTCGCCGGCCTTGTAGTCGACGCAGGCGTCGAAGCCGAGCTTCTCGACCACGTACTTGCACTTGTCGGCGCCGCCGGCGATGCCGACCACGCGGCCCGCACCCTTGATCTTGGCGATCTGCCCGACCACCTGGCCGACCGCGCCCGCCGCGCCCGACACCACGACGGTGTCGCCCGGCTTGAACTGGCCGACTTCGAACAGGCCGAAGTACGCGGGCATGCCCGGCATGCCGAGCGTGCCGAGATACACCGGCAGCGGCACCAGCTTCGGGTCGACCTTGGTCAGCCCCTTGCCCTTCACCACGGCGTAGTCCTGCACGCCGGTCATGCCGACGA
>JANNLM010000106.1:0-21287 GCA_031396825.1 Gammaproteobacteria bacterium
CCCCAGGTGCG
This sequence comes from Gammaproteobacteria bacterium, assembly GCA_031396825.1. Taxonomy (GTDB): domain Bacteria; phylum Pseudomonadota; class Gammaproteobacteria; order Nevskiales; family Nevskiaceae; genus JACPFV01. The sequence goes on from JANNLM010000106.1 coordinate 12, forward strand.
GGTTCCGAGATTGTCCGGGTCGCCGGTGCCTTGCAGGCTGACCACGGCGTGCAGGCCGTCGAGCAGGCCGCTGGCGAGGAAGCCCGCGCCCAGCCACAGGAACATCGGCTGCGGCCGCGACTGGTAACGAACGAAGGCCTGCAGGCTGCAGAAACACGCGGTCAGCGCGGTGGCCAGGTCGAGCAGCGCATGGTCGGCGCCCGAGCGCAGCTCCAGCAGCGGAGGCGCGAAGAACGTGAAGAGCGGTAAACCGGCGAGCGCCGCGGCATAGACCAGGAACCGCCGGGCGGCATCCGCCGGCTGCGCGGCAGGCTCCGCGGGAGCGTTCGAGTGGGTTGCCGCCATGGATTTCATCTTACGGGAGCGTGACGCCGATCACAGTTGGGTGAAACTCACTAGTGAAGCGGGTGAGTGCGAGAGCGCACCGAGTTCGGCTTCGCGAGGGCCCAAAGTGGTGAACCTCACCAATCTCCCCGAGGTCTGAAGCGGGCACCGCCCGGATTTCCGGCGGCAGGAGAAACACCATGAAAAATACACGCTTCTTGGCTGTACTGAGCGGGGCGGCGGCGCTCGCCCTCCTGCCCGGCTGCGGCGACGGCGGCGGCACCGGCAAGCTGTCGCTCGCCATCACCGATGCGCCCGTTGACGGCGCGACCGCGGTGGTCGTGCAGTTCACCGGCGTCGAGGTCAAGCCGGCCGGCGGCAGCGCGCGCTCGTTCGATTTCGCCGTGCCGCGCCAGATCGACTTGATGGCGCTGACCGGTCACGACAGCGAGCTGCTGCTCGACGAAACCGAAGTGCCCTCCGGGCGCTACGAGTGGGTGCGGCTGATGGTGGACGCCAACGAGGACGGCATCGCCGACTCGTACATCGACCTGGACGACGGCTCGCGCCACGAGCTCGAAGTGCCCAGCGGCGACCAGAGCGGCCTCAAGCTGCACAGCGGCTTCGCGGTGCCGAACGGCGGCTCGGCGAACTTCACGGTCGACTTCGACCTGCGCAAGTCGGTGCACGAGCCGATGAACGCCGGCGATTCGTACAAGCTGCGGCCGACGCTGCGCATCGTCGACAACGCCACCAGCGGCGCGATCGCGGGCACGGTGCAGAGCGAGCTGGTACCCGACGGCTGCGCGCCGGCGGTCTACGTGTTTACCGGCAGCGGCGTGACGCCGGACGACGTGGATGCCACGGCGCCGGATCCGGTCAGCTCGGCCATGCCGGCGCTGAACGTGGGCACGGGCGACTACGACTACACGGTCGGCTTCCTGGCCACGGGGCCTTACACGGTGTCGTTCACCTGCGATGCGGATGCCGATGACCCGGCGACCGACGACACGCTGGTGTTCACCGGCACGCAGGGCGCGACCGTGACCGCCGACCAGACCACGACGGTCAGCTTCCCGCCGCCAGCACCGTAGACCGTAGGCTGGGTTGAGCCGCGAAGCGGCGACAACCCAGCTGGGTTTCGCTGCGCTCAACCCAGCCTACGCGACGACCTCGCCGAACAAGTCGTAGGTATCCGCGTGCGTGATCTTCGCGCGCACGCGCTGACCCACTTTCAGATTCGCGCCGGCGACCGACACCTGTCCGTCGATCTCCGGCGCGTCGGCGTGGCTGCGGCCGATGGCGGTGTCGCCCTGCACCTCGTCGATCAGCACTTCGATGGTGCGGCCGACTTTCGCGGCGAGCTTCGCCTCGCTGATGCCGGCCTGCGCCTGCATGAAGCGGTGATAGCGCTCTTCCTTCAATTCTTCCGGCACGGCGCCGGGCAGCGCGTTGGCGGCGGCGCCCTCGACCGGTGAGTACTTGAAGCAGCCGACGCGGTCGAGCTGCGCCTCCTCGAGCCAGTCCAGCAGCATCTCGAAGTCGTCCTCGGTCTCGCCGGGGAAGCCGACGATGAAGGTGCTGCGCACGGTCAGGTCGGGGCAGATGTTCCGCCATGCGGCCAGGCGCTCGAGCGTGTCCTCGGCCGCGGCCGGACGGCGCATGGCCTTGAGCACCGACGGGGAGGCGTGCTGGAACGGGATGTCGAGGTAGGGAAGGATTTTCCCCTCGGCCATCAGCGGGATGACGTGGTCCACGTGCGGGTACGGATAGACGTAGTGCAGGCGCACCCACGCTCCGAGCTCACCGAGGCCGCGGCACAGGTCGAGGAAGCGCGTCTGGTACTCGCGGTCGCGCCACTTTCCCGGCGCGTACTTCAGGTCGGCGCCGTAGGCGCTGGTGTCCTGCGAGATGATCAGCAGTTCCTGCACGCCGGCCTTCACCAGCTTCTCGGCTTCGACCAGCACTTCGCCGATCGGCCGGCTGGCCAGGCGCCCGCGCATCGACGGGATGATGCAGAAGCTGCACTTGTGATTGCAGCCCTCGGCGATCTTCACGTAGGCGTAGTGCCTGGGCGTCAGCTTGATCCCGATGGGCGGCAGCAGGTCGATGAACGGGTCGTGCGCCGGCGGCACCGCGGCGTGCACCGCGTTCATCACGCCGCTGTAATCCTGCGGGCCGGTGATCGACAGCACGCCGGGATACTTCTCGCGGATGACGTGGCTCTTGGGCCCCTTGCCGAGGCAGCCGGTGACGATGACCTTGCCGTTCTCCTCGAGCGCCTCGCCGATGGCGTCGAGCGATTCGGCCACGGCCGAATCGATGAAGCCGCAGGTGTTGACCACCACCACGTCAGCCTTGGCGTGGCTCGATACCATCTCGTAGCCCTCGGCGCGCAGCTGGGTCAGGATCCGCTCGGAATCCACCAGGGCCTTCGGGCAGCCGAGCGAGACGAAGCCCACCTTCGGCGGGGTCTTGCGGCGGGAGCGGGAAGGAGCGGCGGTGGCCATTGGCGGGGATTGCAGCGGGGGCGTAGTTTACGGGAACCGGCGTTCAGCCGGCATTCATTTGGGCCGGCGCACCGTGTGGCGCAGATCAAGGCAGGGGTCGGAACATGAAAACCTTCGCACGCGTGACGATGGCGGGTCTGCTCCTGGCGCTGGCCGGCTGCGAGGGCGACTCCGGCGACCAGGGCAAGGTCCAGATCGCCATGACCGATGCCGCCGGCGATTTCTACACCTACGCCGTCGACGTCACCTCGGTCGCGCTCAAGCGCGCCGACGGCGCCACGGTCGAGACCCTGCCGGCCACCACGCGGGTGGACTTCGCCGAGTACGTCGAGCTGGCCGAGCTGTTCACGGTCCGCACGGTCCCGGTCGGGACCTACACCGGCATGCGCCTGACGCTGGACTACAGCGAGGCGCAGATCGCGGTCGAGAATGCCGCCGGTGCCCCGGCCGAGGTGACCGCGGTGGGCGCGGGCGGCGCGCCGCTGACTACGCTCACGGTGGACGTGGACTTCGGTCCGCGCGACCGGCTGGTGATCGTGCCTGGCGTGCCGGCGCACGTGACGCTGGACTTCGACCTCGCGGCTTCGCACCAGGTGGACGACGCGGCGAATCCGGCGACCGTCACGGTCCTGCCGGTCCTGTTCGCCGACGCCCAGCTCAACGACGATCGCCCGTACCGCCTGCGCGGCCTGGTCGAGCGCGTCAGCGTGCCGGACAACCTGTTCGGCATCGACCTGCGGCCGTTCGACCGCCGCGCCGGGGACTTCGGCAACATCCGCGTCGAGGTCACGCCCGCGACGCAGTACGAGATCAACGGCCAGCACTACGTGGGCACGCCCGGCTTGCAGGCGCTCGCGGCGCTGGACCTGCCGGCGCCGGCCGCGGTGCTCGGCCACATGGATCGGCCGCGCCGCCAGTTCGTCGCCATGCGCGTGTTCGCGGGCACCGCCGAGCGCGGCCCCGACGACGACTTCGTGCGCGGCCACGTGGTCGCGCGCACCGGCAACACGCTGACCGTCCTCGGCCTGCTGGCCGACAACGACCAGCACCGCGCCGTGTTCAGCCGCACCATCACCGTGGAGCTGGCCAACACGACCGTGGTGTTCAGGGAAGGCATGGGTGCGGCGACGATGGCGGACGTGTCGGTCGGGCAGAAGATCGGCGTGCTCGGCACGCACGACGCGGGCACCGGCGACACCGCGCACGTCAACGCGCGCTACCTGCGCATGCTGCAGACCAACCTCGCCGCCACGGTGGTGCAGGTGAGCCCGATGATCCTCGACCTGCAGGCGTTCGACCGCGTGCCGGCCGGCCGCTTCAATTTCGCCGGTACCGGCACGCCCGGCAACGACGCCAATCCGGACCAGTACGAAGTGGACACCGGCGCGCTGACGCTGGCCGGCGTCGAGGCGGGCGACCCGGTGCGCGTGCGCGGCTTCGTGGCGCCGTTCGGCGCGGCGCCGCCGGACTTCGACGCCATCGCGGTGTTCAACGCCTCGCAGATGCCCGCGGCGCTCGGCATCAACTGGAAGCTCCCGGGCAGCGCGGCGGCGTTCCCCGCGCTGGAGGCGGCGCAGATCGTGGTCGACCTCGACAACCCGGACCTCGGCCTGCTGCACCACGTCCGCCGCGGCGGCGTGTTCACCGACCTGGCCGAGCTCTCCGGCGACCTCACGGTCGTGCCCGCGGTGCTCGGGCGCTACGCCATCGCCGCGCCCGGCTCGATCACGGTGTTCGGCAACTTCGCCGACTTCAGCGCCGCGCTCGCCGAGCGCATGGGCGGCGGCTCGCGCGCGTGGATCCTGGGCGCCGGCGGCCGCTTCGACGATGCCACCGTGACCTTCACGGCGCCGGGCGCGGCCGTGATCCTGCTGCCAGCACCGGGGTAAGCTAACCGCTCCGATCCTGCTCCGGAGCGCGCATGTCCAGCCACTATGAAATCGACGACCTGAAGAAATTCGGGGATATCGGCAAGCACGGCAAGGAACACGCCGACCTGTTCTTCAAGTACTACGGTGCGGTGACCGGGCAGGACGGCGCGCTGTCCAAGCGCGAGAAGGCGCTGATCGCGCTGGCCGTGGCGCACTCCGAGAAGTGCCCGTACTGCATCGACGCCTACACCTCGGCCTGCCTCGAGGCCGGCGCCAACCCGCAGCAGATGATGGAGGCCGTGCACGTCGCCGCGGTCATGAAGGCCGGCATCACCCTGGCGCACACCATCCAGATGAGCAATCACCTCGACAAGCTGGTGCTCTGACCGATGCGGCTGCGCGCGGCAGTGGCGGTGGTGCTGGTCGTGGCGGGCTGCGCGATCGAGTCGCCGTACGTGCCGCCGCCGCTCATCGGCGAGGGCACGCCGCTGCACCCGCCCGAGGAAGCCTGGGCGCGCGTGCTCAAGGCGGCGGTCGCGCCCGACGGCCGCGTCGACTTCAATGCGGTGCTGGCGAACCACCAGGACCTCGACCGCTACGTTGCCTGGATCTACGAGCGCAGCCCGGAGCGCTGGCCCGAGTTCTACCGCACGCGCGCGCACGCGGTCGCCTTCCACGTCAACGCCTACAACGCGCTGGTGCTGTACAACCTGCTGCAGGCCGGCGTGCCGCCCTCGCTGTCGCTGCTGGAGCGCAAGCGGATGTTCGAGAACCGCAAGCTGCTGGTCGGCGGCCAGCCGCTGTCGCTGACCGATTACCGCGAGCAGATCCGCGCGCTCGGCGAGCCGCGCGTGCACTTCGCCATCACCCGCCAGGTGCGCAGCGATCCGTTGCTGGCGCGCGAGCCGTACCGCGCGGCGATCCTCGACGCACAGCTCGACCGCGCCGCGCGCGTGTTCTTCGGCGACGCCAGCAACGTGCGCGTCGACAGGATGCGGCGCAGGGTGACGCTGTCGCCGATCCTCACGGACTACGCGCCGGACTTCCTGCAGGCCGCGCCGTCGCTGGCCGCGTACGCCGGCCGCTACCTCGACTCGCCGCTGTCGGCCGAGTACGCCGTCGAGTTCGCCGACCACGACTGGGACCTGCGCTACGCCGGAACGCTGCCGCGGGCGGGCCAGCAGCAATGAGCGCGACGCCGGCGCTGCACCTCGCCGCGCTGCCGGCGGCGAAGTACGGCTTCGATGCGCTGCTGCGCGCGCGCGGCCTGGCGCTGCCGCCGCTGTCGGTCGAAACACTGCAGGCCAACATCACCAAGCTGTGCAACCAGGTGTGCCGGCATTGCCACGTCGACGCGTCACCGGCCCGCACCGAGAAAATGTCGCGCGCCGGCATCGAGAAGCTGATCGCGATCCTGGCCTCGCATCCCCGGATCAGGACCCTCGACGTCACCGGCGGGGCGCCGGAGCTTCACCCCGATTTCGACTGGCTCGTCACCGAGGCCGTGAAGCTCGGCCGCAAGGTCATGGTGCGCCACAACCTGACCGTGACCTACGACGGCAATCCGCAGACCAGGGAATCGAAGGAGTACCTGCCGGACTTCTTCGCGAAGCACCGCTGCGAGGTGGTCTCTTCGCTGCCGTACTACCAGGAGTACTTCACCGACGCGCAACGCGGCAACGGCGTGTTCCAGAAGAGCGTCAAGGCGCTGCAGCGGCTCAACGCGCTGGGCTATGGCGTCGAGGGCAGCGGGCTCACGCTGAACCTGGTCTACAACCCGGTCGGGCCGAACCTGCCGGCGGCGCAGGCGGTGCTCGAGGCCGACTACAAGCGCGAACTCAAGGACAAGTTCGGCATCGCCTTCAACGGCCTGTTCACCATCACCAACATGCCGATCAACCGCTTCCGGCTGCACCTGGAGAAATCCGGGCAATACGAGTCCTACATGGAGAAGCTGCTCGCGGCCTTCAACCCGGCGGCGGCCGAGGGCGTGATGTGCCGCTCGCTGGTCAGCGTCGGCTGGGACGGCACGATCTACGACTGCGACTTCAACCAGATGCTGGAGATGGACGTCAAAGGCGCCGGCGGCAGGCCGGCGACGATCTTCGACTTTGATTTCGACGCGCTGGTGCGCCGGCGCATCCGCTTCGACTCGCACTGCCTGGGTTGCACCGCCGGCGCCGGCTCGTCCTGCGGCGGCGCCACCGCGTAGGGCGGGAATCCCTTCCCGCCGCGTCGGCAAGGGATTGCCGACCTACGCCGCGGCGATCAGGCCCGCGCTGGCCACCGCGGCCACGATCAGGAGGGACGCCAGCGCCAGGTCCGGGTCGCGCACCATCCGCATGAGGAAGCCAGGCCGCTGCGGCAGGCGGCCCAGCTTTTCACGGTCCTTCGGCGATAGCCGGGTCAGCCGCGTCATCGCCACCGACGAATCGAAACGCCGCGACAGCGGCCATGCGGCATCGGCCAGCGGCTGCGGCGTGCGGTTGATGACGGTGCGCTCGCCGGCCATCGGCACGGTGCCGTCGGGCCCGGTGGCGACCTGGGCGGCCGGTGCCGCCTTGGGCGGCGCGGTCGTGTAGGCCGGCGCCGGCAGCTTCGGCAGCTCCATGGTGACCGAGCGCAGGTCGCCGGCGAGGTCCGCGGCCTTCTGATAGCGCAGGTCCGGGTTCTTGCTCAGCGCGCGGGTGATGATCAGGTCCGCGATCGGCGGCAGCGCCGCCAGCCGGCTCGGCGCCACCGGCGTGCTCTGGGCGATGTTGTGCATCAGCTGCGAGATGTCCGCGCCCGCGAACGGCGGGCGGCCGGTCCACATCTCGTACAGCACGCAGCCCAGCGAGAAGATGTCCGAGCGCTCGTCGATCGTCCGGCCCGCCACCTGCTCCGGCGACATGTACTTGGGCGTGCCGAGCAGCAGGCCGGTCTGCGTCTTGAGGTCGGACGCCTGCATCCGCGCGATGCCGAAGTCCATGATCTTCACGCGGTCGCCCTTCACCAGCATGATGTTGGCGGGCTTGATGTCGCGATGGACCACGCCGTGCTCGTGCGCGAAAGCGAGCCCGTCGGCGACCTGCATCGCGACCGTGCCCGCTTCGTACGGCGACAGGCGGCCCTTGGCGAGGCGCTGGCGCAGGTCGGCGCCGTGCAGCATCTCCATGGCGATGTAGGCGAGGTCGCCTTCGCGGCCGACGTCGTAGATGGTGATGATCGACGGGTGGCCGAGCTTGCCGGCGGCGCGCGCCTCCTGCATGAAACGCGCTTCGTAGGCGGCGCGCTCGCCGCTGTCGAGCGGCAGCAGGATGGTCTTGATCGCGACCGTGCGGTCGAGCGCCGGGTCCTCGGCCTTGTAGACCACGCCCATGGCGCCGCGGCCCAGTTCGCCGAGGATCCGGAAGCGGCCGAGTTGGGTCAGCGGCGCGTCAGTCATTCCTGAAGATCTTCTTGAAGAAGCGCTCGGGCGCGAAGAACACGTGCTTGATCGTGACCTTCTGCCCGGCTTTCAGGACGTAGGCCTGCTTGAACGGCGTCTCCTTGCGGAAGCGGATCTCGATGTCGTAGCGCCCCGGCCTCAACTCCAGGCGCGTGATCGCCGGGATGTTGCCGCGGAACTTGCCGTCCACGTACAACTGCCCCTCCGGCGAGATGTCGAACGTCAGCACGGCGGGCGGCGGAGGCGGGGCCTTCTTCACCGCCGGCGCCGGCGTCGGCGCCGGAGCCACCTGCACGGGCGCGGGCGCGGGGGCCTGGGCCTGGGCCTGGGCCGTGACCTGCGGCGGCTTGGCCTGCGGGAACTTCAGCACGCCGTTTTCGTACAGCCGCACGCCGGTGCCGGCGAGGACGCCGATCGCGATGCAGAACAAGCCGGTGAAGAGCAGCCACTTGCGGCGCTGCCGGCGCGCCTGGGGGTCGGCGACGAACAGCTCGTAGGTGCGCACGCTGTCGTCGGCGAAAGTGCCGGCGCGGCGCAGCTCGGCTTCGCGCATCGGCACGTGCGCCGCCAGCGCGTCGCGGAACGCCCGCGTCACCAGGATCTGGGAGGGCTTGGCGAAGCTCGCCGCCACGCCGGCCGAACGCAGGCCGTCGCCGAGCAGGCCGTGGGCGGTGTCGTCCACGCCGCCCGGCGCGATGGCGCCATGGTGCGCGCCAATGCACAACGGCAGCACCGGCCCCGCTTCGAGGCAGCGCTGGGCGAGCTTGAAGGCACCGGCGGGATTGGCCAGCACGGCCACCGCCAGGCCGTCGGGCGCGTCGAGGACGATGCGGTCGCGCTCGGGCACTGCGCTGAGGCTGGTCGCGACCACCGCCTCGAGGCTGGCGCGCAGCCGCGCCTGCTCGACCACGGCTTTGCTGCCGAAGTCGGCGAGACGCAGGTGCAGCACGCTGGCCAGCGTTGCCCCAACCGGCTGGTTCATGCGTCCATTGTAGTGGGGCGGGACCCCGTCTCGCAGTCGCCCTCAGCCCGCCAAGCAGCTAGGCCGAGCGATCCTCGAGGGCTGCCGGGCCCTCATCCACGTCGTCGTCGTCGTCGTTGTCGCCGCCCTTCTGCAGGCCCAGCGGCAGCTGCTTCTTCACGGCCACGCCGAGCTTGCGCATCTGCTCGGCGCGCGCGATCAGGTTGCCCTTGCCGGTCTGCAGCTTGTTCATCGCCCCGGCGTGGGCGTCCGTGGCGCGCTTCAGGTGCTTGTCGATCTCCATGAAATCGTCGAACAGCCCGTACAGTTTCTCCAGCAGGGCGCCGCCGCGCCGCGCGATCTCGGCGGCATTCTCGTTCTGGCGCTCCAGGCGCCACATGTTCTCCACCGCGCGCAGCGTCGGCCACAGGTTCGACGGCGACAGCAGCACGATCCTCTTGGCGAAGGCCTCGTCATACAGCTCCGGCGCGGCGGTCAGCGCCTCGACATAGGCCGCTTCGTTCGGCACGCACATCAGGACGAAGTCGAGCGAGGTGAGCCCGTACAGGCGGGTGTAGTCCTTGTCGGCGAGCTGGCGCACGTGGGCGCGCATCGCGGCGACGTGTTCCGCCAGCGCCGCCGCGCGGGCTTCGTCGGTCGTCGCGGCGGTGGCGCGCAGGTAGGCATTCAGCGCCAGTTTCGAGTCGATGACGATGTCGCGGCCACCCGGCAGGTGCACGACGAAGTCCGGCACGCGGCGGCTGCCGTCCTCAGCCTCCGTGCTGAACTGTTTGACGTACTCGCGGCCGGGCGTGAGGCCCGACAGCTCGAGGATGCGCTCGACCACCAGCTCGCCCCAGTTGCCGCGGGTCTTGCTCTGGCCCTTGAGCGCGCTCGCCAGCGCATTGGCCTCCGACGACACCTGCTGGTTGAGCTTCTGCAGCTGGGCGATCTGCTCCTTCAGCGCGACGCGGTCGCGCGTCTCGTACTCGTAGGTCTGCTTCACCTGGTTCTCGAAACCGGTCAGGCGCTCGCGCAAGGGCTTGAGGATGGCCTCCAGGTTGTCGCGGTTCTGCTCGGTGAAGCGCTTGGACTTGTCCTCGAGGATGTCGGACGACAGCTGCTTGAAACGCGTGTCGAGCTGCGCCAGCTCGCCGGCGGCGCGGCCGCGTTCGAGGTCCAGGGCAGTGCGGGCCGAAGCGAGCTCCGCCTGCCGGCCGGCGGCCTCGGCCGCAGCGCGGGACCGCGCCAGCAGGTAGCCGAGCGCAGCGCCAAGGGCGAGCGCGACGAATCCGAGCAGCGCGGAGGTCAGGGTCATGGATTGAATCTACCGCAGCGCAGGCTCATGGAGTGAGCCTGCGGCAGGCCCATCAGTGATGCGCCCTGTGGTGCTGGGCGTGGGCGTGCGGGTGCCGGTGCGTGGCCTTGTGCTTGCGGGCGAAGGCCAGCAGGAATTCCATCTGGTCGGCGAGGATCCGGCGGTTGGACAGGATCAGGTACTCGGCCAGGTTCGGGGTGTACGGCACGGCGATCAGCTTCATGCCGGCTTCCTCCGGCGTGCGATCGTCCTTGCGCTGGTTGCAGTGCTTGCAGGCGGTCACGCAGTTTTCCCACACGCACAGGCCGCCGCGCGAGACCGGCACGACGTGGTCGCGGGTCAGCTGCGACACCGGGAACTGCTGGCCGCAGTACAAACAGAGGTTATGGTCGCGCTGGAACAGGGTGCGGTTGGTCAGCAGTGGCACGCCGCGCTCGAAGCGCCGCGAGCGGTCGCCGACCGCGATGATCGAGCCGATCTGCACCTGGCTCTGCTGGCCGGTGAGCGCGCAGGTGCCGCCGTGAATGACAAAATGCTCCTTGCCCGCTTCCCATTTGACGCGTTCGCGGGAGTACAAGGTCACGGCTGACTGCCAGGTGATCCAGCCTACCGGCAGTCCGCCCGTATCGAGTTTCAGGACGTGCGGAAACATGGCTGCACAAATAGTAGCCAATTCCGCGCCTCCGTGGGGGTTACAGCTCCGCCGCCAGCCGGCTGCCCTGGTTGATGGCTCGCTTGGCGTCGAGCTCGGCGGCCACGTCGGCGCCGCCGATCAGGTGCACGGAGACGTTGGCGTTCTTCAGCGGCTCGTACAGCTCCCGCATCGGCTCCTGGCCGGTGCACAGCACGACGGTGTCCACCTCGATCAGCGTCGGTTTCTCACGCTTGTCGCCGAAGCTGACGTGCAGGCCGCGCGCGTCGATGCCCTCGTAGTTCACGCCCGCCAGCATCTGCACCTTTTTCATCTTCAAGGCCGCGCGGTGGATCCAGCCGGTGGTCTTGCCCAGGCTCTTGCCCAGGCCGGTGTCCTTGCGCTGCAGCAGCGTGACCTCGCGCGCCGCCGGCGCCACCTGCGGTCGCGTCAGGCCGCCGCGCGTCAGCTCCGGATCGCCCACGCCCCACTCCTTGCGCCACGCCTCGATGTCGAGCGACGGCGAATGGCCCTCGTGCACCAGGAACTCGGACACGTCGAAGCCGATGCCGCCGGCGCCGACCACGGCCACGCGCTTGCCGACCGGCTTCCTGTGGCGCAGGACGTCGACGTAGCTCAGCACCTTGCCGGGATGGTCGTCCTGGCCCTTGATGCGCGGGTTGCGCGGCACGACGCCGGTGGCGAGCAGCACCTCGTCGTACTTGCCGCGGATCAGGTCGGCGGCGGACACGCGCGCGTGCAGGTGCAGGCGCACGCCGGTGGTCTCGATCTTCTTCGTGAAGTAACGGATCGTCTCGTGGAACTCTTCCTTGCCCGGGATCGTCTTGGCCATGTTGAACTGGCCGCCGATCTCGCCCGAGGCCTCGAACAGGTCCACGCTGTGGCCGCGCTCGGCCGCCACCGTCGCCGCGGCGAGGCCCGCCGGGCCGGCGCCGACCACGGCGATCTTCCTGCGGGTCGTGGTTTTCACGTAGTTGAGCTGCGTCTCGTGGCAGGCGCGCGGGTTCACCAGGCACGAGGCGATCTTGTTCTTGAAGGCGTGGTCGAGGCAGGCCTGGTTGCAGGCGATGCAGGTGTTGATCTCGTCGCTGCGGCCCTCGGCGGCCTTCTTCACGAACTCGGCGTCGGCCAGCAGCGGCCGCGCCATCGAGATCATGTCGGCGTAGCCCTCGGCCAGCAGTTGCTCGGCCAGCTCGGGCGTGTTGATGCGGTTGGTGGTGACCAGCGGGATGCCGATCTCGCCGCGCAGCTTCTTCGTCACCCAGGCGAACGCCGCGCGCGGCACCGAGGTGGCGATGGTCGGCACGCGCGCCTCGTGCCAGCCGATGCCGGTGTTCACGATCGTCGCGCCAGCCTTCTCGATCGCCTTGGCCAGCGTGACGACCTCGTCCCAGGTGCTGCCGTCCGGGATCAGGTCGATCATCGACAGCCGGAAGATGATGATGAAGTCGCGCCCGACCGCGGCGCGCACGCGCTCGACGATCTCCACCGGCAGGCGCATGCGGTTGGAGTAATCGCCGCCCCATTCGTCGGTGCGCTTGTTGGTATTGGTGGTGAGGAACTGGTTGATGAAGTAGCCCTCGGACCCCATCACCTCGACGCCGTCGTAGCCGGCTTCGCGCGACAGCGACGCGCAGTTCACGAACGCCTCGAACTGCTTCTCGACGCCGCGCGCCGAGAGTTCATGCGGCGCGAACGGCGAGATCGGCGACTTGATGCGCGAGGGCGCCACCGCGAACGGGTGATAGCCGTAGCGGCCGGTGTGCAGGATCTGCAGCGCGATCTTGCCGCCCTCGTCGTGCACCGCCTTGGGGATCTCCTTGTGGCGCCGCGCCGCCGAGTGCGACGACAGCGTGCCGCCGAGCGGCTTGGTCCAGCCGGCGATGTTCGGCGCGAAGCCGCCGGTCACGATCAGGCCCACGCCGCCGCGCGCGCGCTCGGCGAAATACGCCGACAGGCGGTGGAAATGCTTGCGGCTGTCCTCGAGGCCCGTGTGCATCGAGCCCATCAGCACGCGGTTCTTGAGCTTGGTGAAGCCGAGGTTCAGCGGCGCCAGCAGGTGCGGGTAGTGCATAAATAGGGACGCACACAATTAACTTGGGAAGGGCGGCAGCAGCCTACTGCAAAAGCCAATAATTGTGTGCGTCCCATTTATGCGTGCAAGGACAGCATGTGCCCCAGCTTCGGCGCCTGGCGGCCGTTGAGCACCTCCTGGTAGACCGCCGCGACGGCTTCCGGGCCGGCGCTGCTGCGAATCTCGAGCCAGTTCTTCACCGAGGGCAGGAAGGCGAGCCAGGATCGGCCGAGGCGCTGGACCAGGCCGTCGTAGCCCCAGTCTTTCGTACGCTTCTGCACCTGGGTCGGCGCGAAGAAGAACTGCGGCTTGGCGCCGGGCAGCTGGTGCTGCGTCTGCCGGTTCTCCCAGTGCGTCGCCCCGATGATGCAGCTGTGCTTGAGTTGCGCGGCGAAGTGGTGGTGCACCGCGCTCAGCAGCTTGCCGTCGCCGGCCATGTCCACGTACACCGTCGGCACATCGGCCGGCAGCGAGGGAACGGCGTCGTAGGTCACTACCTGGTCGTAGTAGCCGACCGCCTCGCAGAAGGCCTTGTTGCCAGGAGAGGTGAGGCCGATGACGCGCGTGCCGTGCTGCCTGAGCTGGAAGGCGATGCCGAGCGCGGTCTTGCTCGAGGCGCTGGCGAGCACGGCCTGCGTCGCGCCGAACAAGTCGTTATCGGCGAGGAAGTCCTCGGCCAGGAACGAGGTGAAGTACAGCGGGTGCAGCAGCGCGCGGTGGTCCTCGTGCTTCGGATCGTGCAGCGGATCGGCTGCCAGCCGCATGTAGACCTGGTACGGCGTGGGCAACGGCCGGCGGTACGGCGTGGCATCGAGGAACTGCGCGGCGCCAACCTTGTCCGGCTGCAGCACGCAGTGCGTGGACATCGGCCAGTAGCCGTACAGGCGCTCGCCTTTGGCGATGGCGGCGTGCTGCGACTCGATCACTTCCGCAAAGCCCCACACCGGGATGCGGCCCCAACCGGATTCGGCCGGGAAGAAGCTCCAATAAGACATGGCGTCGCCAAAGACGCCGTAGGTGATGTTGTTGGCGGTCAGCGCGAAGCGCTCGATGCGGCACAGCACCTGGCCCGGGCCGCAGGCGAGCGTGCCGCGGTGCACGCGGGTGCTGCGCAGGTCCTTGCGGCTGACTTCGAAATTCACGGCGTCAATGGCGGGCATGCGGAGTGCTCTTGCGGGCGGTGTCGGCCTCGTGCGCGTGCTGCACGATCAGGCGGGTGAAGGTCGGCAGCAGCGCCGCCGGCAGGTCGTGACCCATGCCGGGAATGATCGACAGGCGCGCGCCGGGAATGTGCTGCGCGAGGTCGTGGCCGGCGGCGACCGGCACCAGCGGATCGTCCTCGCCGTGGATCACCAGCGTCGGCGCCGAGATGCGCCGCAACAGCGGCACGCGCGAGCCCGAGGCGATGATCGCCAGCGTCTGGCGCGCCAGGCCCTGGCGGTAGCTCGAGCGGTCGTACGAGCGCTCGACCTTGGCGCGCAGCACGTGGTCGTCCGGCGGGTACTGCGGGCTGCCGATCAGGCGCCAGGTCTGCATCGAATGGTTGATCAGCGACTCGCGGTCGTGCGCCGGCAGCGGCCGCACCAGGCGCAGCTGCAGTTCGAGGCGCGGCTTGGGCAGCCGCGGGTTGCCGCTGGTGGACATGATCAGCGTCAGGCTGTCGACGCGCTGCGGGAACCGGGCGGCGAGGATCTGCGCGATCATGCCGCCCATCGAGGCGCCGACCACGTGCGCGCGTTCGAGCTGCAGCGCGTCGAGCAGGCCGACCGTGTCGTGCGCCATGTCGTCGAGCGTGTAGGGCGCGCGCACCTTCAGGCCGAGGCGCGCGGCCAGCGCGGCGCGCAGCAGCCGCGGCCGTCCCGCGTGCTCGATCTTGGTGGACAGGCCGACGTCGCGGTTGTCGAAGCGCAGCACGTAGTAGCCGGCCTGCGCCAGCTCGCGGCAGAACTCCTCGGGCCACAGCAGCAGCTGCCCGCCCAGGCCCATGATCAGCACCAGCGGCGGCGCGCCACGGTCGCCGAAGGTCTCGTACTCGAGGTTGATGCCGTTGGCGCGCACCTGGGGCATGGTTTTCAGTCCGCCTTGAACGAATCGACGATCTGCTCGCGCAGCCACTTGTTGGCCGGCTCGTTCTCGACGTTGGCGTGCCAATAGAGGTACGCGTCGAGCGGCGGCATCGACAGCGGCAGCGGCAGGATCTGGTTGCCGAACTGGCGGTTGGCGATCCTGGCGTAGGTGCCCGGCATGGTCAGGATCAGGTCGGTCTGGGATACGACCCGGCAGGCGGCGAAATAGTGCTGGCAGCGCAGGCGGATGCGGCGCGACAGGCCCTGGCGGGAAAGTTCCACGTCCTCCAGGGCCGGGCCGCGGCGGCGCGAGCTGACCAGCACGTGGTGCTGCTTGAGGTAGGTCGCGAGCGTCAGCCCGCGGCGCACGGCCGGGTGGCCCTTGCGCGCGACCACCACCTGGCGGTCGAGCGAGATGCGGCGGTGGCGGATCTGGTCCGACAGCGGCAACAGCACGTCGAGCGCCGCGTCGAGCGTGCCGGCGGCAAGCTCCGACTCGAACTCGCGCCGCTCGATCTGCACCGCGGCCACGTCCACCGACGGCGCCGCGCGGGTGACGCGCTTGAGCAGCGCCGGCAGCAGGGTGGACTCGAACACGTCGCGCACGGCCAGAGTGAAGCGTTTCTGCGTCTTCGCAGCGTCGAAGGTTTCCAGCTCGTTGAGCGTGACCTCGAGGCCGCGCAGGGCGCGGCGCACCGGCTCGATCAGGTTGCGCGCCAGCGGCGTGGGCACCATGGCGCGGCCCTCGCGCGCGAACAGCTCGTCCTTGAACAGCTCGCGCAGGCGGCCGAGCGAGTGGCTGATGGCCGGCTGCGTCAGGTGCAGCTTTTCGGCCGCGCGCGTGATGCCGCCCTCGGTGTAGATGGCGTCGAGGACGACGAGCAGGTTCAGGTCAATCCGGCTGATATGCACGGTGCTTATGCTACGCGATGCAGATTATTCATTGGAATGATTGTGGCCCCGGGCCTAATGTGGAGCAATGGGACAGGTATTCCTCGTGCGGCACGGCCAGGCCTCGTTCGGCGCGGCCGATTACGACCAGCTGTCCGCGCACGGCGTCGAGCAGTCGCGCCTGCTCGGCCGCTGGTTCGCGGCGTGCAAGGTCGGCGTCGGCCAGGTCGTCACCGGCAGCCTGAAGCGCCACCGGCAGACGGCGGAGGCATGCATGGCCGGGCTGCCGGGCGCGCCCGCCGCCGGGGATTGGCGCGTCGATCCCGGTTTCGACGAGTACGACCATGTCGAAGTGCTGGCGAAACACGCGCCGCAGCTGACCGACCCGATCGCCGCCAAGGACGCGCTGGCGGGCGAGGCCGACGGCAAGAAGGCATTCCAGAAGATCTTCGCGCAGGCGATGGCGCGCTGGATGGGCGGCAAGCACGATGCCGACTATCGCGAATCCTGGCCGGCGTTCCGCGCGCGCTGCGTTGGCGCGGCGAAGCGCATCGCCGCCTCACCCGCGGCCGAGGCCGTCGTCGTGTTCACCTCCGGCGGGCCGATCGCGGCGATCTGCCAGGAACTGCTGGGCATGCCGGACGAGCGCGCGGCGGTGCTGAATTTCTCGCTGGCCAACAGCAGCGTCACCCGGCTGCTGTTCTCCGCCAGGGACGGGCGCATCAGCCTGTCCTACCTCAACAATTTCGCGCACCTCGAGCAGACCGGCGATGCGCAAGCCATTACCTACCGCTAGGAACCGCCATGACCGCTGAAGCGAAGAAGATGTTCGACCTGTCCGGCAAGATCGCGCTGGTCACCGGCGCCAGCCGCGGCATCGGCGAGTCCATCGCCAAAGCCCTCGCCGCGCACGGCGCGCACGTCATCGTTTCGAGCCGCAAGGCCGAGGACTGCGAGACGGTGGCTGCGGCGATCCGTGCCGCCGGCGGCAAGGCCGAGGTGCGCGCCTGCCACATCGGCGACCTGGACCAGATCCACGGCCTGATGCGCGACATCGAGCAGGCGCACGGTGGGCTCGACATCCTGGTCAACAACGCCGCCGCGAATCCGTATTTCGGCCCGATCCTCGACACCGATCTCGGCGCCTTCAACAAGACCGTGGACGTCAACATCCGCGGCTACTTCTTCATGTCGATCGCCGGCGCCAAGCTGATGGTGAAGCGCGGCGGTGGCGCGATCGTCAACGTGGCCTCGATCGGCGGCATCGTGCCGGGCCAGTACATGGGCATCTACTCGGTCACCAAGGCCGCGGTCATCTCCATGACCAAGGCCTTCGCGCAGGAACTCGGGGCGAAAAAGATCCGCGTCAACGCGCTGTGCCCGGGCCTGACCGCGACGCGGTTCGCCGGCGCGCTGGTCAAGAACGACCAGATCCGCGGCGAGGCCGAGAAGCGCATCGCGCTGCATCGCGTGGCGCAGCCCGACGAGATGGCGGGCGCGGTGCTGTATCTCTGTTCGCCTGCGGCGAGCTACACGACCGGCACGGCGATGATCGTCGACGGCGGCATGTTGATCGGCTAAGAAAAAGGGGACGCAACCCTTTTTCGTACGATTGAGAAAAAAGGGTTGCGTCCCCTTTTTGGAGTGACCATGAAGGATTTGAAGGGCAAAGTCGCAGTCATCACCGGCGCCGCCAGCGGCTTCGGCCGCGAGCTCGCCATCCTGTGCGCGGGCGAGGGCATGCAGCTGGTGCTCGCCGACATCGACGACAAGAACCTGCCGGGCACGGTGGCGCTGCTGCCGCCGGGCGCGCAGTCCATCAGCGTGAAGTGCGACGTCAGCAAGGCCGAGTCGGTGGACGAGCTGGCGAAGCAGACCTACGCGAAGTTCGGCAAGGCGCACCTGCTGTTCAACAACGCCGGCGTGTCGCCGGTCGGGCCGGCCTGGAGCGCGACGCTGGCCGACTGGCAGTGGACCCTCGGCGTGAACCTGATGGGCGTGGTGCACGGCATCCGCAGCTTCGTGCCGCGCATGCTCGAGCAGAAGGACGAGTGCCACGTGGTCAACACCGCCTCGGTCGCCGGCCTGATCTCGGTGCCGGGCTCGTCGGTCTACTGCGTGACCAAGCACAGCGTGGTGACGCTGTCCGAATGCCTGCATTACGACCTGCAGCTGTACAAGGCCAGCGTCGGCGTGTCGGTGCTGTGCCCGGCGTTCGTCAACACCGGCATCAAGGACTCCGATCGCAACCGCCCGGCCGAACTGGCCGGCACCAACCCGCTGGGCAAGCCGTTCGAGCAGCTGATGCGCAAGGCGGTGGAGTCGGGCCGCATCTCGGCCACTGACGTCGCGCGCATCACGCTCGAGGGCGTCAAGGCGGGGCGTTTCTACATCCTCACGCACCCGAAGATCAAGAACTCGATCGAGATGCGCCTGCAGGACATCCTGCAGGACCGCGTGCCGACCAACATGGTGCCGGGGCCGGCATGAGCGCGACCCTGGCCGAGACTTTCACCGGCACCATGCCGGTGGCCGAGCGCCAGCGCTTCGACACCGCGCGACTGCAGGCCTACCTGCGCGCGCACGTCGAGGGCTTCGACGACGCCGGCAAGCCGATCGTGGTCGAGCAGTTCAAGGGCGGGCAGTCGAACCCGACCTTCCGGGTCGCGGCGGGTGACAAGCGCTACGTGCTGCGGCGCAAGCCGCCCGGCAAGCTGTTGCCCTCGGCGCACGCGGTGGACCGCGAATACCGCGTCATCACGGCGCTGCGCGACACCGGCGTGCCGGTCGCGCGCACGTATTGCCTGTGCGAGGACGAGTCGGTCATCGGCACCGCGTTCTACCTGATGGACTGCGTGGACGGGCGCGTGCTGTGGGACCCGGGGCTGCCTGGCTTCACGCCGGAGCAGCGTGGCGCGATTTTCAACGAAATGAACCGCGTGATCGCGGCGCTGCACCAGGTGGATTACGCGAAAGCCGGCCTCGGCGACTACGGCAAGACCGGCAGCTACATCGAGCGCCAGGTGGCGCGCTGGACCAAGCAATACCGCGCCTCCGAGACCGAGACCCTCGACGCGATGGACCGGCTCATCACCTGGCTGCCGGCCAACCTTCCGCCGGGCGAGGAGACGTCCATCGTCCATGGCGACTACCGCCTCGACAACCTGATGTTCCACCCGACCGAGCCGCGCATCGTCGCGGTGCTCGACTGGGAGCTGTCCACGCTCGGCCATCCGCTCGCCGACTTCGCCTACCACTGCATGAACTGGCAGATCCCGGCCGGCGTGTTCCGCGGCCTGGGCGGACTGGACCTGGCCAGGCTCGGCATCCCGTCGCAGGACGGCTACGTCGCCCTGTATTGCAGGAACACCGGGCGCGCCGCCATCGACCCGGACCACTGGGATTTCTACGTGGCGTACAACCTGTTCCGCGGCGCCGCGATCCTGCAGGGGATCATGGGACGCGTGAAGGATGGCACCGCGACGAGCAAGCAGGCGCTCGACGCCGGCCGCGCGGCGAAGCCGATGGCGGAGCTGGCGTGGCAGCAAGTCGAAAAGATTCTGGAGCGCAAATAAAGGGGTCGGATCCAATTATTAAATGGATCCGACCCCATTTTGAAAAGGAGCAGCACATGGACTTCGAATACTCGCAAAAAACCAAAGACCTCCTGAAGCGGCTCAACGCCTTCTTCGACGAGCACATCTACCCGAACGAACAGCGCTTCCTCGATGAAGTCGCCGAGGGCGACCGCTGGCAGCCGACCACGCTCATCGAGGAGCTCAAGCTCAAGGCCAAGGCCGCCGGTTTGTGGAACCTGTTCCTGCCGGAGTCCAAGCGCGGCGCCGGCCTGACCAACCTCGAGTACGCGCCGTTGTGCGAGGTGATGGGCCGCGTGATCTGGTCGGGCGAAGTGTTCAACTGCTCGGCGCCCGACACCGGCAACATGGAAGTGCTCGAGCGCTACGGCACCGACGCGCAGAAGAAGCAATGGCTCGAGCCGCTGCTCGAGGGCAAGATCCGTTCGTGTTTCGCGAGGACCGAGCCGGACGTGGCGTCGTCCGACGCGACCAACATCGCCTGCCGCATCGAGCGCGACGGCGACGAGTACGTCATCAACGGCCGCAAGTGGTGGTCGAGCGGCGCCAACGACCCGCGCTGCAAGATCTTCATCCTGATGGGCAAGACCGACCCGGACAATCCGAGCCGGCACAGCCAGCAGTCCATGATCCTGGTGCCGCGCGACACCCAGGGCGTCAAGATCCTGCGCCACCTGCCGGTGTTCGGTTACGACGACGCGCCGCACGGCCACGCCGAGATCGACTTCAAGGACGTGCGCGTGCCGGCCTCGAACATGCTGCTCGGCGAGGGCCGCGGCTTCGAGATCGCGCAGGGACGCCTCGGGCCCGGGCGCATCCACCACTGCATGCGCCTCATCGGCCTGGCCGAGCGGGCGCTCGAGAAGATGTGCAAGCGCTCGCTGGAACGCGTGGCGTTCGGCAAGCCGGTGGCGGCGCAGACCGTCACGCTCGAGCGCATCGCCGACGCGCGCATCCTGATCGACTCGTCGCGCCTGCTGACGCTGAACGCCGCCTACATGATGGACAAGGTCGGCAACAAGGTCGCCGCCAAGGAAATCGCCATGATCAAGGTGCAGGCGCCGAACATGGCCTGCCAGGTGATCGACTGGGCCATCCAGGCGCACGGCGGCGGCGGCGTGACCGACCAGTTCGGCCTGTCGTACGCCTACGCGCAAGCGCGCACACTACGCCTGGCCGACGGCCCGGACGAAGTGCACCGCAACGCCATCGGCAAGATGGAGCTCGGCCGTTATGTGTCGAAGGACGTCATGAAGGCGTTCTCGAAAACCGGAACCCGCTAGGAGCACGCCATGACCACCAACCGCCAGTTCAAACTCGCCAAGCGCCCCGTCGGCATGGTCAAGCGCGAGGACTTCGAGTTCGTCAAAGCCGCGCCCGTGCCGGAGCCCGGAGACGGCGACGTCGTCGTCAAGGTGCTGTACCTGTCGCTCGACCCCGCGATGCGCGGCTGGATGAACGACGGCAAGTCGTACATCCCGCCGGTCGGCATCGGCGAGGTCATGCGCGCCGGTGGCGTGGGCAAGGTCATCGCGTCGAAGGATCCCAAGTTCGCCGTCGGCGACCACGTCGTCGGCATGACC
>JANNLM010000174.1:0-7490 GCA_031396825.1 Gammaproteobacteria bacterium
GGCGCCGAGGTCACGCAGAGCCTCACGCCGGGCCAGGCGTTCCTGCGGGTGGTCCACCAGGAGCTGACCGCGACGCTGGGCGGGGCGTCGGCGGGCCTGAACCTGCGCGCCGAGCCGCCGGCCGTCGTGCTGATGTGCGGACTGCAGGGCTCCGGCAAGACCACCACCACCGGCAAGCTCGCGCTGCGCTTGCGTGAAGTCGACAAGAAGAACGTCGTGGTCGTCTCCGCCGACGTTTACCGGCCGGCGGCCATCGAACAGTTGAAGACGGTGGCGGCGCAGGCGGGCGTCGGCTTCTTCCCGAGCGCGGTCGGCGAGGCGCCGCTCGCCATCGTCACCGCGGCGCTGGCGCACGCGAGAAAACAGTTCGCCGACGTGCTGCTGGTGGACACCGCCGGCCGCACCACGGTGGACGAGGCGATGATGGCCGAGATCGCCGCCCTGCACGCGGCGCTCAACCCGGTCGAGACCCTGTTCGTGGTGGACGCCATGACCGGCCAGGACGCGGCCAACGTGGCCAGGGCCTTCGCCGTCCGCGTGCCGCTGACCGGCGTGATCCTGACCAAGGCCGACGGCGATGCGCGCGGCGGCGCCGCGCTGTCGGTGCGCGCCGTCACCGGCGCGCCGATCAAGTTCCTCGGCGTCGGCGAGAAACTCGACAAGCTGGAGGCCTTCCACCCGGACCGCATCGCGGCGCGCATCCTCGGGGAGGGCGACATGCTGTCGCTGATCGAGGAGACGGTCCAGAAGGTCGATCGCGATAAGGCGGAGAAGTTCGCCGAGAAGCTGAAGAAGACGCGGGGCTCCTTCGACCTCGAGGACTTCCGCGACCAGCTTCAGCAGATGCAGTCCATGGGCGGCATCGCCTCGATGCTGGAGAAGCTGCCCGGCGCGGCGCAGTTGCAGGACAAGCTCAGGAACGCCAATCCCGAGAAGGACGTGAAGCGCTCCATCGCCATCATCAATTCGATGACGCGCAAGGAACGCCGTTTCCCGGACCACATGAAGGCCTCCCACCGGCGCCGGATCGCCGCCGGCAGCGGCACCCAGGTCCAGGACGTGAACAAGCTCATGCGCCAGTTCGAGCAGGCCCGGGACATGATGAAAAAGGTCGCTGGCGGGGGGATGGCCAAGCTCATGCGCAGCCTCGGCGGCAAGCTTCCCCCCGGCGGGGGGGTGCCTCGCTGAAAAGGGGTCAGACCCCTTTTTCGGGCCCAGGGCGGCAGTCCCCAGATTTCCCTTTCCTTTCAGCCAGAAATCGTTAAAATACGCGCCCTTTCGCGGCCTTTGGGCCGCGTTTTTAGTTGATAAATCAATGGTCAAAATTCGTTTGGCGCGCGCAGGCGCGAAGAAGCGTCCCTTCTACCACCTCGTGGCGACCGACAGCCGTCGTCCGCGCGACAGCCACTACATCGAGCGCCTGGGTTACTACAACCCGCTGGCGACCGGTGGCGAGCAGAGGCTCGTGGTGGACAAGGACCGCATGGAGTACTGGACCAAGCAAGGCGCGCAGGTGTCCGAGCGCGTGGCGTTCCTGGTCAAGGGCGCTCCGGCCAAGGCCGAGGCTTCGAAGGCCGCCTGAGGTTTCGATGTCCGGCCACGTTGAGCTCGGCCGGGTCGTAGGCGTTTTCGGGGTTCGCGGCTGGATCCGGCTGCGATCCCACACGGTTCCTCCCGAAGGCATCCTCCGCTACCGCCGCTGGCACATCGCCGGTCGCGAGTGGCAGGTCGCCGACGGGCACCCGCAGGGTGAGACGGTGGTGGCGGGCCTCAAGGGGCTCGAGGATCGCGATGCGGCGCTGGTGCTGCGCGGATCGACGGTCGAGGTGGTGCGCAGCGCGCTGCCGAAGGCGAAGAAGGGCGAGTTTTACTGGACTGACGTGCTGGGCAGTGAAGTGGTCAGCACGGCGGGCGCGAAGCTGGGAACGCTGGGCAGCGTGACCAGCAACGGCGCGCAGGACGTGATGGTGGTGACGGGCGAGCGGGAACGCTTGATCCCGTTCGTGACCGGGGCGATCGTGCAGGAGGTCGACCCGGCGGCAAAACGGATCGTGGTGCAGTGGGAGCCTGAGTGGTGACTCCCCTGAAGATAGAAGTATTGACGCTGTTCCCGGAGCTGGTGGAACAGGTCGGACGGTACGGCATCGTGGGGCGCGCCGTTGAGTCCGGGAAGCTGCGGCTTACAACGCGCAACTTCCGGGACTACAGCGAGAACAAGTGGCGCCGCGTGGATGACCGGCCGTACGGCGGCGGTCCCGGCATGGTGATGAACGCCGGGCCGGTGGCAAAGGCGATCGAGGCCGCGAAGGCCGCGATCGGCGCGAAGGCGAAAGTCGTCGCGCTGTCGCCGCAAGGCGAGCCGCTCACCCAGGCTTGGGTGAAGCGCCTGGCCGCGGAAGAGGGATTGGTGGTGCTGTGCGGTCGTTACGAGGGCATCGACGAGCGCGCGCAGGGCCTGGTGGACGTGGAGCTGTCGCTGGGGGACTTCGTCATCTCCGGTGGCGAGCTCGGCGCGATGGTGCTGGTGGACGCGGTGGCGCGGCTGATTCCGGGCGCGCTGGGCGACGAGCAGTCGGCGGAGAACGACTCGTTCTCGAGCGGCTGGCTCGACCACCCGCACTACACGCGGCCGGAGGATTGGAAGGGTGAGCCGGTGCCGGAGGTGCTGTTGTCCGGCGACCACGCGGCGGTGCGGCGGTGGCGGTTGAAGCGGGCGCTGGGGGCCACCTGGCTCAAGCGGCCGGACTTGCTGGACGCGGTAGAGTTGGACAAGGAACAGGCGGCACTGCTGCGCGAATTCATCGCGGAGCAGCAACGGAAGGACTGAAGGCAGGAACATCATGAACATCATCGAGCAGCTCGAAGCGGAACAGGTCAAGGCCAAGAAGATCCCGGCGTTCAAGCCCGGCGACACCGTCGAGGTCAAGGTCAAGGTCAAGGAAGGCGACCGTGAGCGCCTGCAGGCCTTCGAGGGCGTGGTCGTCGCGAAGAAGAACCGCGGCCTGAACTCCTCGTTCACCGTGCGCAAGACTTCGCACGGCGAGGGCGTCGAGCGCGTGTTCCAGACCTACAGCCCGCAGGTCGCGGAGATCCAGGTCAAGCGCAAGGGCGAAGTGGCCCGAGCCAAGCTGTACTACCTGCGCGATCTCGCCGGCAAGGCCGCGCGCATCAAGGAGAAGCTGTCGTAAGACGCTTCCCGCAGGTAAGAAAGCCGGCCCTTGGGCCGGCTTTTTTGTTGCAGCGCACTACCTTGGCCCGTACAGTTACCAGCCTTTTGGAGCAATGACTTGAAAGCCGTCTTTCCGCGCATCCAGCGCCTGCCACCGTACGTCTTCAACATCGTCGGCGATTTGAAGAAGGCAGCCCGCGCCCGTGGCGAGGACGTCATCGACTTCGGCATGGGCAACCCGGACCAGCCGACGCCGCAGCACATCGTCGACAAGCTGGTCGAAGCGGCCTCGCGCAAGGGCCACCGCCACACGCATCGCTATTCGGTGAGCAAGGGCATTCCGCGCCTGCGTCGCGCGATGACCGGCTGGTACAAGAAGCGTTACAACGTCGAGCTGAATCCCGATACCGAGTGCATCGCCACCATCGGCAGCAAGGAAGGCCTGTCGCACCTCGCCATGGCCACGCTCGATCGCGGCGATACCGTGCTGGTGCCCAACCCGGCCTACCCGATCCATCCCTACGGCGTGGTGCTGGCCGGCGCCGAAGTGCGCCACGTGCGCATGACGCCGGACGTGGATTTCTTCGAGGAGCTGCAGCGCGCCATCAAGGAGTGCCTGCCGCCGCCGAAGATGCTGATCCTGAACTTCCCGGGCAACCCGACCACGCAGTGCGTGGAGCTGGATTTCTTCGAGAAGGCGGTGGCCATCTGCCGCGAGCACGGCATCTGGCTGGTGCACGACCTGGCCTACGCCGACATCGTGTTCGACGGCTACAAGGCACCTAGTGTCCTGCAGGTCAAGGGTGCGAAAGATCTTGCTGTTGAGTTCTTTACTCTTTCCAAGAGCTACAACATGCCGGGCTGGCGCGTCGGTTTCATGGTCGGCAACCCGGAGCTGGTCGGGGCGCTGGCCCGGATCAAGGGCTACCTCGACTACGGCATGTTCACGCCAATCCAGGTCGCCGCGATCGCGGCGCTCGAGGGCCCGCAGGAATGCGTCGGCGAAATCCGCGACATGTACCAGCATCGCCGCGACGTGCTGTGCGAGGGCCTCAACCAGGCCGGCTGGGCGGTGGAGAAACCGAAGGCGACCATGTTCGTCTGGGCGAAGATTCCGGAAGCCTTCCGCAAGCGCGGCTCGATCGAGTTCAGCAAGTTGTTGCTCGAAGAGGCGGCAGTGGCGGTGTCGCCGGGCGGCGGCTTCGGGGAGTATGGCGATGACCACGTGCGCTTCGCGCTGATCGAGAACGAGCAGCGCACGCGCCAGGCCATCCGTGGAATCAAGAAGATGCTGAGGAACGGAAAGTGAGCGAGCCGATCAGGGTCGGGCTGCTGGGCCTGGGCACGGTCGGGCAGGGCCTGGTGCGCCTGCTTTCGCACAACCGCTCCGAGTACGTGCGCCGGCTCGGCCGGCCGCTGATCGTGACGCACGCCTTCGCGCGCGACCTGTCGCGCAAGCGCGATTGCGACCTGACCGGCATCAAGGTGGTCAACGATCCGCACTACATCGCGCGCGAGGCGCCGGTGGACGTCGTGGTCGAGCTGCTCGGCGGCATGGAGCCGGCGCGCGAGCTGATCCTCGAGGCCATCGCGCGCGGCAAGCCGGTGGTCACCGCCAACAAGGCGCTGCTGGCGGAGGACGGCAACACACTGTTCGCCGCCGCCAAGGCCAAGGGCGTGGCGATCGCGTTCGAGGCCTCGGTCGCCGGCGGCATCCCGATCCTGCGCGTGCTGCGCGAGGGCCTGGCCGGCAACCGCATCGAGGGCGTGGCCGGCATCGTCAACGGCACCAGCAACTACATCCTCACGCAGATGGCCGAGCGCGGCATCGACTTCGCGGCCGCGCTGGGCGAGGCGCAGGCGCAAGGGTTTGCCGAGGCCGACCCGGCGTTCGACGTGGACGGCATCGATGCCGCCCACAAGCTGACCATCCTGGCGTCCATGGCGTTCGGCATCCCGCTGTCGTACGCCGGCGTCGCGGCCGAGGGCATCCGCGAGGTCACCGCGCGCGACATCGGCCTGGCGAAGGAACTCGGCTACCGCATCAAGCCGCTGGCCATCGCCAAGCGCAGCGGCGGGCGCATCGAGCTGCGCGTGCACCCCACCCTGGTGCCGGCCGACCACCTGCTGGCCAAGGTGGACGGCGTGCTGAACTCGATCATCGTGCAGTCCGACGCCGTCGGCGCGACCGGCTACTACGGCCGCGGCGCCGGCGGCGACGCCACCGCGTCCGCCGTCGTCGCCGACCTGCTCGAGATCGCGCGCGAGCTCGGCGCGCACGCGCACTTCCAGGCCCATCCGCTGGGCTACGACCCGTCCGCGGTGCAGCCACAGCCGCTGGTGCCGCTCAGGGACGTGGAGTGCGCGCATTACCTGCGCCTGCGCGTCGCCGACACCCCCGGCGTGCTCAAGGCGATCACCTCGATCCTGGCCGAGCTCGACATCAGCATCGAGGCGATCCTGCAGAAGGAGCCGCACGGCAAGTCGGGGGGCAAGGAGGACGCGATGGTCGCGATCATCACGTCGGTGGTCGCCGAGCACCGCTTCCGCGAGGCGCTCGAGAAGCTGCTGGCGCTGAAATTCGTGCGCCCCGGCTCCACGCACCTGCGCGTCGAGCATTTCAATGGGCGCTGAGTTCGCTGCCGTCACGCTGACCGGGCGCCACGTACGCCTCGAGCCGATGAGCCTGGCGCACCTGCCGGCGCTCACGGCCGCGGGCGCGGATCCGGAAATCTGGAAGTGGTTCTCGATCAACGGCGCGACGCCGGAGACCATGCGCGCCTTCGTCGACGATGCGCTCGACGGTCAGCGCAAGGGTTTGGCCGTGCCGTTCACGGTGTTCGAACCGGCAGGCGGGGCGATCGTCGGCAGCACGCGCTTCGGCAACATCGCCCAGGCGCACCGGCGCGCCGAGATCGGCTGGACCTTCCTGAAGCCCGACCGCCAGCGCAGCGGCATCAACACCGAGATGAAGTACCTGATGCTGCGCCATGCCTTCGAGGCCTGGAACCTGATGCGGGTCGAGTTCAAGACCGACTCGTTCAACGACAAGTCGCGCAACGCGCTCAAGCGCATCGGGGCGTTTGAGGAAGGCACGCTGCGCAATCACATGGTGACGTACACCGGCCGCATACGGCATACGGTGTCCTTCAGCATCACCGATGGCGAGTGGCCGGGCGTGAAGCAGAATCTCGAGGCGCTGATGTGTCATCCCGAGCGCAGCGAGGGATCTCGTCCGGAACGAGATCCCTCGTCGCTGCGCTCCTCGGGATGACACGATGACGCGCTACACCGGCCTCATCGACCAGTACCGCATGCGCTTGCCGCTGCCGGAGAGCGCGCGCGCGATCAGCCTGTGCGAGGGCCGCACGCCGCTGATCCGGCTGCACAACGTCCCGCGGGAGCTGGGCTTCAAGGGCGCGCTGTACGTGAAGTTCGAGGGGCTCAACCCGACCGGCTCGTTCAAGGATCGCGGCATGACGGTCGCCGTGACCGACGCCGTGCACCGCGGCAGCAAGGCCGTGATCTGCGCTTCGACCGGCAACACCTCGGCCTCGGCCGCGGCCTACGCCGCGCGCGCGGGCATCACGGCGTTCGTGCTGATTCCCGAGGGCAAGATCGCGGCCGGCAAGCTGGCGCAGGCCGTGATGCACGGCGCGGTGGTGATGCAGATCAAGGGCAATTTCGACGACGGCATGCGCCTGGTGAAGGAAGTCGCGCAGGACGTGCCGGTCGCCATCGTCAATTCGATCAACCCGTACCGCCTGCACGGCCAGAAGACCGCGGCCTTCGAGATCGTCGAGGCGCTGGGCCGCGCGCCCGACGTGCACTGCCTGCCGGTCGGCAACGCGGGCAACATCAGCGCTTACTGGCTCGGCTATTCGGAAGCCGCCGGCATGACGACCGCGATTCGCGCCGAGTGCCCGGGCGCGCCCGCGTATGAGACCGCGAAGATCACGAGCGCGCGCCCGCGCATGGCCGGCTACCAGGCCAGCGGCGCGGCGCCGTTCCTGCGCGGCAAGCCGGTGGATCACCCCGAGACCGCGGCGACCGCGATCCGCATCGGCCATCCCCAGAGCTGGGACCTGGCCTGGGCCGCGCAAAAGGAGTCGAACGGCTGGTTCGACGAGTTAACCGACGAAGAAATTCTCGCCGCGCAGAAGCTGCTGGCGACGAAGGAAGGTGTGTTCTGCGAGCCGGCCTCGGCCGCTTCGATCGCGGGCGCGCTGCGCGACATCAAGAGTGGAAAGATTCCCGCGACCAGCACCGTGGTGTGCACCCTGACCGGTCACGGCCTCAAGGATCCCGACATCGCGATGCG
>JANNLM010000176.1:0-2404 GCA_031396825.1 Gammaproteobacteria bacterium
CAAACCTGGCCGCACGTCGAGCACATTGCGATCGATGGCGGGTCGACGGACGGCACGCTTGACGTGCTGCGTTCCCACCAACACCAGTTGGCCGCGCTCGTTTCCGAACCCGACCAGGGCATCTACGACGCGCTGAACAAGGGTCTGGCGCTGGCGACAGGCGACGTAGTGGGCCTGCTTCACTCCGACGATTTCTTCGCGCACAACGACGTGCTGGGCCGGATTGCAGCCGCGTTCCAGGACGCTGCAGTCGACGTCGCCTACGGCGACCTGGACTACGTGAGCCAGTCCGACGGGCGCGTGGTGCGCCGGTGGCGTTCGGGACGCTACGCGCCCGGCAGGCTCCGGTTTGGCTGGATGCCGCCGCATCCGACGTTCTATGTCCGTCGCCGCTTGCTCGAAAAGCTCGGCGGTTACGATCTGTCGATGCAACTGGGCGCCGATTTTGGCTTCACCCTGCGTTACCTGATCCACGCCGGCGAGAACGTCGCGTACCTGCCGGAGGTCCTGGTCAAGATGCGAACCGGTGGCGCCAGCAGCTCGATGCACGCATGGGTCCAGAACCTGCGGAGCAACCTGAGGGCGCTGAAGAAATACGACGCTGGCGGTGTCGGGACACTGATCTGCAACCGGCTGCGAAAGATCCCGCAGTTGCTCTAGCCCGGCCTAACCGCCGCCCCAGAGTACGTACGCCTCGCGCATGCGCGGCAGTTGGGCGCGCAAGTACTCCGGGCCCAGCCGGCCCGAGTCGTAGAAATCGCGGCGCAAATCCAGGTCCGCCAGCGGCTCGAGCAAAAATAATGGCCTGAGTGCATTGGTCTGGTCGGCACGGTTCAGCGTGGTCTGCAGCGAGTGCCCCCAGCGGCGCGGTCCCTTGACCTGGATGCCGCGAGGCATGGCGTCGCGGCGCGGCGTCAGCGGCACCGAGAGCGAGAATCCGCCAGCCATGTCGTCGTGGCTCTCGTACTTGAGGAACACGCCGGCGATGGTGTCGCCGAAATAACGGTTTACGTCGAGGCGCAGTCCCGTGTCTTCGGCCAGGAACTGGCCCCCCGTTACGCCAACCGAGTAGCTGCGCGCCGCGTCGAACAAGGTGTAGCCGGCGAGCGCGACCACGCTGCGCTCCTCGCTGGAGTCCGTGGCGAACAGCTTGGCGTTCAGGCGATGGCGCCCCTCGGGCGAGGCCCACACCTGCTCGAAGCCCGCGATCGCGAGGTCGGACTGGATTACCTGGAGCGAGCCGATGCTCCACAGCCAGGTCCACGACGGCGTGAGCTTGTGGGCGCGTTGCAGCAGCAGCAGATCGAGACCGGCTTCGGGCGCGCTGCCCTCGAAGTTCTCGCCGTCGCGAAAGTCCTCGGTGAGGAGCAGCGGCGCCTGCAGGCCGACGTGGGCGATGACGCCTTGTCCGAGCGGCGCCGTCAGCCGCGCGCGCGCACCCAGTCCCACCTCAAGCACGCCGTACTCGGTGGCGACGAAGCTGCGCAGCACCGGCTCGACCACGAGCTCGATGGCGCCCAGCGCGACCGCGGAGTTGTGCCATTGCGTTTCGCGCGGCGGGCCGCCGGCGTAGCGCGCGTCGATCAGCCATTCGGGCGCGACGCCGTCGCGCAGGAAGTCGCGATAGGCCTGCGCGGGTGTCGTCACCGACACCTGCGGCACGCCGTAGGCGAGCAACGTGAGCTCGATGCGTTCGACCTGCGGCGGCGCCAGCGTGGCGATCGTGCCGAGCGCGAGGCCGATGCCATCCACGGCCGAGTGGTTGTAGCGCCGGTTCTCCAGCGCCACGACCAGCACGCCGCCCTCCCGCGCGCCGGTGCGGACCGATTCGAAGCCGAGCTGCTCCAGAGCGCCGCGCACGGCCTGGCTCTCGCGGCCTTCGGCGAGCGGCCGGTCGAGCGGTGGATCCTGAATCGGGACCTCTTTCACCTCTCCCCACTTCGTGGGGAGAGGTCGGGCCGAAGGCCCGGGTGAGGGGCCGGGTGAGGGGACGGGGCGCCCCAGCGGAATGCTCACCTCCACGCCGCCCTCGACTTCATCGCTGGCACTGCGCCAGCCGGCATTCGCGCCGACGCGCAGCCCCGCCCACAGCGGCGGCGACTGCAGCTTGAATCCCGGATTGACCTCCTCGGTGTCGTACTCGGCGTAGATGCCGAGCGCCGAGAACGGGCGCCACTCGACGCCACCCAGCGCGCCCTGCGGCAGGTCGGGGCCCCACTGGTAGCCGGCGGTGAAGGCGAGCTGGCGCCACGGCAGGGTGGCTACGGCGTAGCGGCTGCGGAAGTTCGGCGCCTCGCCGCCGATGTCCTGGCCGCCGACGGCTAGCGCCAGGCCGTCGTCAAACCGGTAGCGGTACTTGGCGTGGAACGACAGGTCGTTGGTCTGGCCCTGGCCGAAATCAGCC